>JALORM010000447.1 GCA_025458985.1 Paracoccaceae bacterium
GGCGATTGCAGCGCCACGGCCTGTGTCTTCAGGCTGGTCGTGACCATCCAGTAGAACGGAAACACGCAGAACAGGCAGATCAGCGCCAGAAGCACCGCCTGGATCGCGAGGCTGCGCCGCGCGCCCGGTTTCACCGCGTCGGCCATCACCTCACCTCGCGGTAGAACATGCGGATGTAGAGCCGCGCAAGGACGATGGTGATCGCCAGCAGCACGATCGACTGGGCCGAGGCCATGCCGATGTCGAACTGCCGGTTGCCCACGCGCTCGATCAGGATGGCGATGAACTCGGTGGCGTTGCCCGGACCGCCGCGGGTCATGGTGAAGACCATGTCGAACAGCTTCAGCGTGTCGGCCGTGCGCAGGATCAGCACTGCAACGAGGCTGGGGATCAGGAACGGCAGCTGCACGTGCCGCAGCACCACCCACCAGCTTTTGGTCTCGAGCTGCGCCGCTTCCTCGATCTCGGGCGGGACCGTCGACAGCCCGGCCAGCAGCACCAGCGCGACAAAGGGCGTCCACTGCCAGACATCCCAGAAGATCACCCCGATGAAGGCGTTGAACGGATCGCCGATGAAGTTGACCGGCTCGATCCCCACCCAGCCCAGCATCTGGTTGAAGACGCCGTATTTCTGGTTCAGCGTGACCTGCGCCAGAAGGCCGACGACGGCGTAGGTCGTGGCCATCGGCAGGACCAACGTCAGCCGGGTGAGGGTCTTGAACATCGACAGGCCGGGGCGGTGCAGGAGCAGCGCGATCATCAGGCCAAGCGCGATCTGGACCGGGACCGAGATGACGAACAGCGTCGCCGTGCGGCGCATCGCGTCCCAGAAGACCGGATCGGTGAGTACGGTGCCGTAGTTCTCGAACCAGACGAACTTCTGCCGCGCTGCGCGCGTGAGGTTGAACTGGTGCAGGCTTTTCCAGACGGCGTATCCCAGCGGCACGATCCCCACCGCCAGCAGCGCAAAGACCGACGGCCCGAGGAAGGCGAGGATCGTGCGGCGCTTGACGCGGACCGTCATGGGCGGGGCTCCGGGCCGGGGCGGTGTCGGGTGAAGGCACAGGCCGCCCGTGCGGGGGCCTGCGCCGGTCTCGGGGTCAGGCGGTCACTGCGCCAGAGGCTTTTCGCCCGAATAGTAGCCCGCTTCCTCCAGCACCGCTTCCATGCGGGTGCCGATCTCTTGCGCGCCCTGATCGATGCTGACTTCGCCCAGCATCATCTTGGTGCCCCATTCCTGCACGATCTCGGTGATCGTCGGCCATTCGGCGAAGCGCGGGCGGAATTCCGGCACGCCGTCCTGCCAGCTTTCCACCAGCGCGTTCACGAAGGGGAATTCCTCGGCGATGCCGGGGATCTGGTAGACCGACTGCCGCGCCGGCACGCCGCCCTGGCGGAGGTAGGTCTCGGCATTGGCCTTCGACGTTGCCCACTGGATGAAGAGCCAGCCCGCGGCGCGTTCGGCCTCGTCGGCCTGGGTCGCGACGGCAAGGCTGAAGCCGCCAAGCGCCGGCTTGCGCCCCGCGGGGCCCTTCGGCTCGGGCGCGATGGCAAGGCAGTCACCCAGCGTCGAGGTCTCGGGGCTGGCCAGCGTCGAGTAGAACGCCGACCATTCGGTGATCATCGCGACGTCGCCCTGCGCCAGCGCGTTCACCGTTTCGGCGTGGTCGTAGGCCACGATGCCCTCGGGCATGTACTGCATCAGGTCCTGGCGGAACTGCAGACCCGCCTGGCTTTCGGGCGAGTTGAGGTTCGACCGGAACTCGGCGTTCAGGAACGACCCGCCGAAGGGCCAGAGCATTCGGGCGAAGCTGTCGGCCGACTGCGTCTCGTTGCGCTTGGACTGGAGCGCGAAGGCATACTTCCCGTCCTTGGTCAGCGCCGGGCCGTAGACGTCCTTCAGATCGGCCCAGGTCTCGGGCGGGCCGTCGAAGCCGGCTTCCTCGAGCATGCAGCGGTTGTAGAACAGCAGACCCGAATAGTTGTCGAGCGGCAGGCCGTACGTCACCCCGTCCCAGGCGCCGAAGGCGTTGAGGACCAGCGGGAAGAAGTCGTCGATGTCGAGCTCGGGGTCGGCGAGTTCGGCGTTCGACGTGAACTCCTCGATCGGCACGATCCAGCCGTTCTCGGCGAAGTTGCCGATCCACACGAGGTCGATCAGCGCCAGGTCGAGGTCGCCGCCCGCCACGAAATCGCGCACCTGTTCGCCCAGCGCGTTCTCGTAGGGCATCGTCGTGATGTTCATCTTGATGCCGGTCGCCGCCTCGAACTCGGGCAGCATCGCCTTGATGGCGTTGTAGCCGGGCCGGTCGAGGAAAACGACGTTGACCTCGGTTCCGGCATAGGGCTTGGCCGCTTCTTCCAGCGACCAGGCGTTGGCCTGTGGCGCCGCCAGGACGGCGGCGAGGGCGAGCGTGCTCGCCATCGGTCTGAGTTTCATTGCTACCTCCCGTGTGTGCGATACGTTGCGGTTGACATGCATTTGTATCGGCATCCATATAAATGTATCAGCGCGGCGGCGAGTCAACGGA
>JALORM010000448.1 GCA_025458985.1 Paracoccaceae bacterium
CTCTGGCTGGCGCAGAATGCGCTGGCCGAGGCGCCGGTGGGCAGCCGGGACCTTCCCGCGCTGATCGCGCGGCTGGGCCTGGTGCAGCTCGACTCGATCCCGGTCGTCGCGCGGGCGCACGACCACATCCTGTGGAGCCGCTGCCAGTCCTACCGCCCGGCGATGCTCGACGGGCTTCTCGACCGGCGTGAGGTGTTCGAGCATTTCACCCATGATGCCTCGATCCTGCCGATTGCGCTTTTCCCGTTCTGGACCCGCCAGTTCCGCCGGCGCCGGGAGGGGATGGAGCGGTCGGACTGGTGGCGCCGCCAGCTTCCGCCTCCGGACGAGCTGGCCGCGCTGCGCGACCGGATCGCGGCCGAGGGGCCGTTGTCCAGCACGGACTTCGACTCCGGCGGCACGCGACCGACCGAGATGTGGCACCGCCCCGCGCACAAGGCGGGGCTCGACTTCCTGTGGCACGCAGGCGAGCTTGCCACCCATTCCCGGCCGAACTTCCGCAAGGTCTACGACCTGACCGAACGGGTGATCCCCGCACGGTGGCGCGACACCGAGGTTCCCGACGCCCACCAGGTCGCCGCGCTCTGCACGGGCGCGCTCGACCGGCTGGGGGTTGCCACTCCGGGCGAGGTCCAGCGGTTCTGGGCCGCCTGCGATCCGGCCGAGGTCAGGGCCTGGCTCGAAGGCTCTGGCGCCGTCGACGTCGAGGTCGAGGGCGCCGATGGCAGCTGGCGGGCGGCGCACGCCGTCCCGGACATCGAGTCGCGGCTTGCCGCCGCCCCGGCCCCGACCTCGCGGCTGCGCATCCTCAACCCCTTCGACCCGGCAGTGCGCGATCGGGCACGGCTGCTGCGACTCTTCGGGTTCGACTACCGCAACGAGATCTTCGTGCCCGCCGCCCAGCGCGTCTGGGGCTACTACGTGATGCCGCTGCTGGAGGGCGACCGCTTCGTCGGCCGGATCGAGGCGTCGGCCGACCGCCGTGCGGGGGCGCTGACCGCGCTCAGGCTCTGGCCCGAGCCCGGGGTGCGCTGGACGCCCGCGCGGGCGGACCGGCTTGAAGCCGAGCTCTCGCGTCTGGCCCGGCTGGCGGGATGCGAGCGCGCCGCGCCCTGTCTGCCAGCGTCGGCCGTCTGACCCCGACCCCGGCGGAAGATCGCGCGATGGCCCCGCGATGCGGCACATCTTGTGGTGACATGCGACGCGCCTGCCCCTATACTTTGCGCCGATCCGGCGTCAGACCGGAGCCATGAGGCGGATCAGAGAGGGCAGAGCGATGCAGGGCATTTCCCGACGCGGGTGCGCGACTTCCTCTATTCGCGCTATCCCAACACGCAGGACCTTTCCACGAAGGCTGCCGGCATCCTGTGGATGCCGCTGATCACCGAGGCCGGCTTCGGCATCGGCGGATCCTATGGCAGGGGCGCGCTCCGCGTGAACGACGTGACGGTCGACTACTATTCCGCCGCGCAAGCGACCTTCGGATTGCAGATCGGCGCGCAACAGTACGCGCATGCGTTGTTCTTCATGACCGAACCGGCGCTTGCCGACTTCCGCAGTTCGGCCGGCTGGGCGGTGGGGGCGGATGCCAAGTACGCGCTGAACGACCAGGGCGAGACGGTTCTCACCGACACCACGACGGTGCTGGCGCCCGTCGTGGCCTTCGTCTTCGGTCAGGCGGGGCTGATCGTCGGCGCGACGCTGGAAGGCACGAAGTACAACCGCATCATCCCCTGACGGCGGCCGGGCCCGCACCGGCGCGGGCGTCCGACCCCTGCCCCACCTGACCTTCGGACAGGCTTTTCTTTTGTTGGCACCCGCCCTAGGTTCGGCGCAGGGTTCATTCGACCTGACAGGGAGACACCAATGAAAAGACTGCTTCTGGCCAGCACTTCGCTGGCGTTCGTCGCTGGCGCGGCCGCGGCCGAGGACATCAAGCTCGGCATCCTGCTGGGCTTCACCGGGCCGCTGGAATCGATCGCGCCCGACATGGCCGGCGGCGCGGAACTCGCGATGAAGGAAGTGACCGACTCGGGCAAGCTGCTGGACGGCTCGACCGTCACCGCGGTGCGCGCGGACTCGGGCTGCATCGACGCCGGTCTCGCCACCACCTCGGCCGAGCGCCTGATCACCTCGGACGGCGTGAAGGGCATCATCGGCGGCGACTGCTCGGGCGTCACCGGCGCCGCGCTGACCAACGTCGCCGTGCCGAATGGCATGGTCATGATCTCGCCCTCGGCGACCTCGCCGGGCCTGTCCACGACCGAGGACAACGGCCTGTTCTTCCGCACCGCGCCGTCGGACGCCCGCCAGGGCCAGGTGATGACCGAGATCCTGCAGGCGCGCGGCGTCACGAACGTGGCCGTCACCTACACCAACAACGACTATGGCAAGGGCCTGGCCGACAGCTTCCAGGCCGCGTTCGAGGCCGCGGGCGGCACCGTCACGCTGAACGCCGCGCATGAGGACGGCAAGGCCGACTACGCCTCGGAAGTCGCCGCACTTGACGCCGCGGGCGGCGACGTGCTGGTCGTCGCGGGCTACATCGACCAGGGCGGCGCGGGCATCGTCAACGCCGCGCTCGACACCGGCGCGTTCGATACCTTCATGTTCCCCGACGGCATGGTCAGCCAGGCGCTGGAGGACAACTTCGCCGCCCGGACCGAAGGCTCGTTCGGCCAGTCGCCCGGCACCGACAGCGACGGTGTCGCGATCTATCACGAGATGGGCCGCGCGGCGGGCTTCAACCCGACCAACTCGTTCTCGGCCGAGGCCTATGACGCCGCGGCGCTGATCATGCTGGCGATGCAGGCCGCCAAGTCGACGGACCCGCAGGTCTACAAGGAGCAGGTGATGAACGTCGCCAACGCTCCGGGCGAGCCGATCCTGCCGGGCGAGCTTGGCAAGGCGCTGGAAATCCTCGCCGGCGGCGGCGACATCGACTACATCGGCGCCTCGGCGGTGGAACTGATCGGCCCCGGCGAATCCGCGGGCAACTACCGCGAGATCGAGATGCAGGGCGGCAAGATGGTGACCGTCGGCTACCGCTGACGCGCGGTTTCCTTTGACAAACGGCGCAGCCCGGGGCATCGCTCCGGGCTGTTGCGCAACGCGGCCGGGGCAATGCACCCTGGCCCGGGACGACAGGGGAAGAGATGATCGTCGTCGACGACCTCCACATGCATTTCGGCGGCTTTCATGCCGTCGACGGCGCGAGCCTCAGGATCGAGACGGGTTCGATCACCGGGCTGATCGGCCCGAACGGGGCCGGCAAGACAACCCTTTTCAACTGCATCGCGGGCCGCTATCGGCCCACCTCGGGCCGCGTCACGATGGCGGGCGAGGACATCACCGGCCTTGCGCCGCACGATCTGTTCCACAAGGGCCTTCTGCGCACATTCCAGATCGCGCACGAGTTCGGCTCGATGACGGTGCGCGAGAACCTGATGATGGTGCCCGCAGGCCAGACGGGCGAACGCCTGTGGAATGCCTGGTTCGGCCGCGGGCGGATCGCGGCAGAAGAACGCGCGCTTGCGAAAAAGGCCGAAGACGTTCTTGATTTCCTGACCATCTCTCATCTGGCCGACGAGCGCGCCGGCAACCTGTCCGGCGGGCAGAAGAAGCTGCTGGAGCTGGGC
>JALORM010000449.1 GCA_025458985.1 Paracoccaceae bacterium
ATGCACATGAACTTGCCGATGCTGCCGACGCAGGGGCCGAGCCGCGGCTCGCCCTCGACCACCGGCAGCGCGCCCACGTCAAGCGCGCGCAGCTTCGCCAGCGCCATGTCGCCGAGCGCGTCGCCGGTGACGTCGGTCAGGTGGCCCGACAGGTCGCGCATCACGCCGTCTGCATCGATCAGGCCGGCCTTCTCGGCGCCGGGCGCGCCGTAGCGTACCAGTTTCATCTCCCCCGTCCCTTTCTAGTGGTTGTCGCGCGGCATGTGCCGGTGCGCGATGTCGCGGTAGTCGTCGGCCCCGATCAGCGTCATCCCTTCCGAGAACGGGCGGACCTTCTCGCGGAACATCTCCTGCCAGGGCGACTGGCTTTCCGGCGTGAAGGGCCGGTCAGGCAGCGCCGCGCGGCGGCGGGCGAGTTCGTCGTCGGGCACCAGCATGTCGGCGCTGCAGGCGTTGAGGTCGATCCGCACCCGGTCGCCGGTCTGCACCAGCGCAAGCCCGCCGCCCGCCGCCGCCTCGGGCGAGGCGTTGAGGATCGAGGGCGAGCCCGAGGTGCCCGACTGCCGCCCGTCGCCGAGGCAGGGCAGCGCCTTGATCCCACGCCGGATCAGGTAGGCGGGCGGGCGCATGTTCACGACCTCGGCCCCGCCGGGGTAGCCGATCGGGCCTGCGCCGCGCATGATCAGGATGCAGTGCTCGTCGATGCCGAGGCTCTCGTCGTCGATCCGGGCGTGGAAGTCCTCGGGCCCGTCGAAGACCACTGCGCGGCCCTCGAAGGCGTTGGGGTCCCCGGGGTTCGACAGGTAGCGGTCGCGGAACTCGGCCGAGATCACGCTGGTCTTCATGATCGCGCTGTCGAAGAGGTTGCCCTTGAGGTTTAGGAAGCCCGCATCCCTGACCATGGGCGTTGCCACCCCCTTGATCACCTCGGGGTCCGCGCTGCGGCGCTGGCCGCAGTTCTGCCGCATGGTGCGGCCGTTGGCGGTCAGCGCGTCGGGGTGCGGAAACAGGCCCTCGGCCATCAGCTCGCCGATCACGGCAGGCACGCCGCCGGCGCGGTGGTAATCTTCGCCAAGGTATTCGCCCGCGGGCTGGAGGTTCACCAGAAGCGGCACCTTGTGGCCGATCCGCTGCCAGTCGTCGTTGTCGAGCGACACGCCCAGATGCCGCGCGATGGCGTTGAGGTGGATCGGCGCGTTGGTGGACCCGCCGATGGCCGAGTTCACCACGATGGCATTCTCGAAGGCCTCGCGCGTCATGATCTGCGCGGGCTTGAGGTCCTCGTGCACCATCTCGACGATGCGGCGGCCGGTCTCGTAGGCGATCTGCCCGCGCTCGCGGTAGGGCGCGGGAATGGCGGCCGACCCGGGAAGCTGCATCCCCAGCGCCTCGGCCAGCGAATTCATCGTGGTCGCCGTTCCCATCGTGTTGCAGTAGCCGACCGAGGGGGCGGACGAGGCGACCATCTCCATGAAGCCGTCGTCGTCGATCTCGCCCGCGGCATGCATCTCGCGTGCCTTCCAGACAATGGTGCCCGACCCGGTGCGCTTGCCCTGGAACCAGCCGTTCAGCATCGGCCCGACCGACAGCGCGACGGCCGGGATGTTCACCGTGGCGGCGGCCATCAGCAGTGCGGGCGTGGTCTTGTCGCAGCCGATGTTCAGCACCACGCCGTCGATGGGGTAGCCGAACATCGTCTCGACGAGGCTCAGGTAGGCGAGGTTGCGGTCGAGCATCGCGGTCGGGCGCTTGCCGGTTTCCTGGATCGGGTGCACCGGGATCTCCAGCACCGTCCCGCCTGCGGCGATCACGCCGTCGCGCACGCGCTTGGACAGTTCCAGATGGTGGCGGTTGCAGGGGGAAAGGTCGCTGCCGGTCTGGGCGATTCCGATGATCGGCTTGTCGGACTGCAGTTCCTCGCGCGTCAGGCCGTAGTTCAGGTAGCGCTCGAGGTAGAGCGCCGTCATCTCGCGGTCTGCGGGGTTGTTGAACCACTTGCGCGAGCGCAGCTCGGTCTTCCTGCTGGTCATCCTCTCCCCCCTTCGGGCGTGGGAACCTGTGTCCCTGGCGCACCCATCCTGTCCCTCCCGCGCCCTTCGGGGCGTCGGCCTCGACATATCGCTAGTGGAAGGCGCCGGGAAATTCTAGGGTTCGGGCGCTGGCCTGCGCATGGGGGGGGGGCGGATGGCATTGACGGGACCGGGCGGCAACGCACCGGACGATGCGGCCCGATGAGCCGCGTCCTTATCATCGGCGGCGGCGGCATGCTGGGCCAGAAACTTGCCCGCGCGCTTGCCGGCGCGGGGCTTGCCGGCGCGCCCGACGAGGTCACGCTGTTCGATCTGGGCTTTCCCGAAGGCGGCGCTCCGGCGGCCCGGCGGGTCGCAGGGTCGGTCACGGACGCCGCCGCCGTGCGCCGCCTGATCCGCTCGCGCCCCGATGTGATCTTCCATCTTGCCGCCATCGTCTCGGGCGAGGCCGAGGCCGACTTCGACAAGGGCTGGCAGACGAACATGCTGGGTGCCGCGGATCGTCTTCACCTCGTCCATCGCCGTCTTCGGAGCGCCCTACCCCGACCGCATCGGCGACGAGTTCCTGACGGCGCCGCAGACCTCGTACGGTGCCCAGAAGGCAATCTGCGAGCTGATGCTGTCGGACCTTGCGCGCCGCGGCTTCGTCGAGGGCATCTCGCTGCGCCTGCCCACAGTCACCGTTCGGCCGGGCCGGCCGAACAAGGCGGCGTCCGGCTTCTTCTCGGGCATCATCCGCGAGCCGCTGAACGGACAGGAGGCACTGCTGCCGGTGCCGGCGGCGGTGCGCCACTGGCATGCCTCGCCCCGTGCCGTCACGGGCTTCCTTCGCCATGCCGGGACAATGGACCTCGGGCCGCTCGGGCATCGCCGGGCGCTCAACATGCCGGGGGTCAGCTGCACGGTCGAGGAACAGATCGAGACCCTTCGCGCCGTGGCCGGCGACGGGGCGGTTGCGCTGATCCGCCGGGAGCCCGACGAGACCATCGGAAGGATCGTGGCCGGGTGGCCGCGCGACTTCGATCCCGCGCGGGCGCTGGCCCTGGGCTTCCGCGCCGAAGACAGCTTCCGCGCCATCGTCGACGCCTATCTTGAGGACGACCTGCCCGGGGCCCGGCCTGCGGCTTGATCCATAGTCCAGCCCGATGCCCGGCCGACGCGACCGAAACCGCCGGGCCGGGTCTGCCCGACCGGAAGAGGAGCCCTGACGATGTCCGATGCAGCGCCCGACCCCGCGCCGGAGATCGTCTGCATCGGCGAAGCGATGGTCGAGCTTGCCCTGTCGGCCGACGACCCCGGCACTGCGCGCATCAGCATTGCGGGCGATGTCTACAACACCGCCGTCTATCTGGCGCGGTCCGCCCCCGCCCGGCGGATCGGCTTCGCCACGAAGATCGGGACCGATGCGCTGTCGGACCGGATGCTGGCGGAGTTCGCGGCCGAGAGCCTCGACACCCGGCTCGTCCGTCGCGAATCCGGGGCGCTTCCGGGCCTCTACGCCATCACCACCGATCCCGCGGGCGAACGCAGCTTTGCCTACTGGCGCGGCGAGTCGGCCGCGCGGCGGATGTTCCGGTCGCCCGGTCTGGACCTGCGCGACCTTGCGGGAGCGCGGCTTCTCTATCTGTCCGCGATCACGCTGGCGATCCTGCCGCCGGAGGATCGGGACCGGCTTCTGGACTGGCTGGGGACGTACCGCCGCGCAGGGGGCCTTGTGGCGTTCGATTCGAACTACCGCCCCGCGCTCTGGCCCGACCTCGCCACCGCCCGGGCGGCCGTGGCGCGGGCCTGGGGGCTTGGGGTCGCGCAGGGCGCGCTGAAGCGGGGCGAGCGCGGACCGGTCGCGCTGGACGGGACGCAGGCGCCAGACCTTCCCCCCTCGCCGCGGGTGGTCGACACGACCGCGGCGGGCGACAGCTTCAACGCCGGCTGGCTTGCCGCACATCTTGACGGACACCCCTCGGCGCATTGTCTCGCGGCCGGGCACGGGCTGGCGGTGCGGGTGATCGGCGCGCGGGGGGCAATCCTGCCCCGTGACAGCGAAGTCGGCTTTCCTCCGCCAGCCCCCGCGTGCGCCTGAAGACCCCGTAACCGGAGCCTTGCGGATGCTGCATAGCGGCATTTCCGGGCCGGCTATTGTGCATCCGCAGAAACTGGCCATCTTTGGTCCAA
>JALORM010000450.1 GCA_025458985.1 Paracoccaceae bacterium
GGCCGCCACCCGGTCAGCCCGTGGGGCAAGCCCACCAAGGGCGCCCGGACCCGCAAGAACAAGGCGACGGACAAGTTCATCGTCCGCTCGCGTCACGCGAAGAAGGGGCGCTGATCCATGTCTCGTTCTGTCTGGAAAGGCCCGTTCGTCGACGCCTACGTCCTCAAGAAGGCCGAGAAGTCCCGCGAGTCGGGCCGCAACGAGGTCATCAAGATCTGGTCGCGCCGGTCGACCATCCTGCCGCAGTTCGTGGGCCTCACCTTCGGGGTCTACAACGGCCAGAAGCACGTGCCCGTGGCCGTGACCGAGGAGATGATCGGCCAGAAGTTCGGCGAATATGCACCGACGCGGACCTACTACGGCCACGCCGCCGACAAGAAAGCCAAGAGGAAATAGGCCATGAGCAAGGAAAAGAATCCGCGCCGCGTGGCCGAGAACGAGGCTTTCGCCAAGGCCAAGATGCTGCGCACCAGCCCGCAGAAGCTGAACCTCGTGGCGCAGCTGATCCGCGGCAAGAAGGTTGAGAAGGCGCTTGCCGACCTGACCTTCTCGAAGAAGCGCATTGCCGGTGACGTGAAGAAGTGCCTGCAGTCGGCCATCGCCAACGCCGAGAACAACCACGGGCTCGACGTCGACGAACTGGTCGTTGCCGAGGCCTTCGTCGGCAAGAACCTCGTGCTGAAGCGGGGCCGCCCCCGGGCGCGCGGTCGCTACGGGCGCATCCTGAAACCGTTCTCGGAACTGACCATCAAGGTGCGTCAGGTCCAACCGCAGGAGCAGGCATAATGGGACAGAAGGTCAACCCCGTCGGCATGCGCCTTCAGGTCAACCGGACCTGGGACAGCCGCTGGTTCGCCGATGGCCGCGACTACGGCAAGCTCCTCCACGAGGACCTCAAGATCCGCGAGTTCATCGAGAAGGAAGCCGCTCAGGCCGGCGTCTCGCGCGTGATCATCGAGCGGCCGCACAAGAAGTGCCGGGTGACGGTGCATACCGCGCGTCCGGGCGTCATCATCGGCAAGAAGGGCGCCGACATCGAGACGCTGAGGAAGAAGCTCGCCGCGATGACCGACAGCGAGCTGCACCTCAACATCGTCGAGGTGAGGAAGCCCGAGCTTGACGCCCAGCTGGTGGCCGAGTCGATCGCCCAGCAGCTCGAGCGCCGGGTGTCGTTCCGCCGCGCGATGAAGCGCGCGGTGCAGAACGCGATGCGGATGGGCGCGCTTGGCATCCGGGTCAACGTCGCCGGCCGCCTCGGCGGCGCCGAGATCGCGCGGACCGAATGGTATCGCGAGGGCCGGGTGCCGCTGCACACGCTGCGCGCCGACATCGACTATGCGCTGGCCGAGGCCTCGACCCCCTACGGGATCATCGGGGTCAAGGTCTGGATCTTCAAGGGCGAGATCATGGAGCACGACCCGCAGGCGCGCGACCGCCGGCAGAGCGAGCTTCAGGAAGGCGGCGGCCCGTCGCGCCCGCGGCGCGACCGCTGAGGAGTAGACCAAGATGCTGCAACCAAAGCGCACGAAATTCCGCAAGATGCACAAGGGCCGTATCCACGGCGAGGCAAAGGGCGGATTCGAGCTGAACTTCGGCCAGTACGGCCTTAAGGCGCTCCAGCCCGAGCGGGTCACCGCCCGGCAGATCGAGGCCGCCCGCCGGGCCATGACGCGCGAGATGAAGCGCCAGGGCCGGGTCTGGATCCGGGTGTTCCCGGATGTGCCGGTGTCGTCGAAGCCGACGGAAGTCCGCATGGGCAAGGGCAAGGGCTCGGTCGACTTCTGGGCCGCCAAGGTGAAGCCCGGCCGGATCATGTTCGAGATCGACGGCGTGGCCGAGCCCGTCGCCCGCGAGGCCCTGCGCCTCGCCGCGATGAAGCTGCCGATCAAGACCCGGGTCGTGGTTCGGGAAGACTGGTAAGGGCAGGGCGCAAGCCCGGCCGACGAGACAGGCCCCCGTCGCGCAAGCGGCGGGGGTTTTGGTTTCGGCGCCGCGTTGCGCAGACCGCGGTAAGTGCGTATATACGCCGGTAAGCACGGAAAGGGCGCGCCGATGATCGAAACCAGGATCCGCAGGGTCGGAAACTCGGCGGTGATGACGCTGACGACCGAAATGCTGGCGATGCTCGATGCCAAGGAAGGCGATACGCTGTTCGTGGTGCGGGGTGACGACGGCAGCCTGAAGATCATGGCGCACGATCCGACACTGGCCGAGGCTCTCGCGGCGGCCGAGGTCGTGATGGACGAGAACCGCGATCTTCTCCAGGCGCTGGCTTGAGCGGGCCGGTCTGGGTACCGCTAGCGGCGATCATCGTCATCCACGACCGCCAGATCGCCCGCCACGGCGGCGCCCCGGGTCTGCGGGATCGTGCCCTGATCGAGATGGGCGCCGCGCGGGCGATGAACGCCGCCGCCTACGGCCGGACGAGCCTTGCCGAAATCGCCGCCGCCTATGCCTTCGGCATTGCCAAGGCCCATGCCTTCGTGGACGGCAACAAGCGCACCGCCCTGGTCACGGCG
>JALORM010000451.1 GCA_025458985.1 Paracoccaceae bacterium
CCCGGGTCCTCGCCGCTGGGCTCGCTGCCGCTGGCGATGAACATGGCCTGCACGCTGTTCCGCCTGACCCCGCACGAGGCGCTGGCGGGCGCAACCCTCGACGCCGCCCGCGCACTGGGGCTGGCCGACCGGGGCCGGATCGCGCCTGGGCTGCGCGCCGATCTCGCGGTCTGGGACGCCGAACACCCCGCGGAACTGAGCTACCTGATCGGCGGCCCGGCGCTCCACGCCCGCTATCACGGAGGCGCCGAATGCTGACGCTGACCCCCGGGGCCGTGACGCTGGCCGACCTGGAACACCTCTGGCGCGACGAGGCGCCCGCCCGGCTCGACCCCGCCGCCCGGCCGGCGGTGGAAGCCGCCGCGGCCGCGGTCGCGCGGGCGGCAGGCGGCGACGCGGCGGTCTACGGGGTCAACACCGGCTTCGGCAAGCTCGCCTCGGTCCGCATCGCCGCCCGTGACACCGCGCAGCTTCAGCGCAACCTGATCCTGTCGCATTGCTGCGGCGTGGGCGATCCCATCCCCCGCGCGGTCGCGCGCCTGATGATGGCGCTGAAGCTGCTGTCGCTCGGCGGTGGGAGATCGTGGCCCTGCTGGAAGGGATGCTGGCCCGCGGCGTGACGCCGGTCGTGCCCTCCCAGGGCTCGGTCGGGGCCTCGGGCGACCTCGCGCCGCTGGCCCACATGACGGCGGTGATGATCGGCGAGGGCGCCGCCGAGATCGGCGGCACCGTCCGGCCGGGGGCCGAGGCACTGGCGGCCGTGGGCCTCGCCCCGGTGACGCTCGGCCCCAAGGAGGGGCTGGCCCTCATCAACGGCACCCAGTTCTCGACCGCCTTCGCGCTGGCAGGCCTGTTCGGCGCCTGGCGGGCGGCGCAGACCGCGCTGGTGACCGGGGCGCTGTCGACCGACGCGATCATGGGCTCGACCGCGCCGCTTCTGCCCGAGATCCACGCGCTGCGCGGCCATGCCGGCCAGATCGAGGCGGCCGCCGCCATGCGCGCCCTGCTCGACGGCTCGGCCATCCGCGAAAGCCACCGCGACGGCGACACCCGCGTCCAGGACCCCTATTGCATCCGCTGCGCCCCGCAGGTGACGGGCGCGGCGATGGACGTGCTGCGCATGGCGGCCCGCACGCTGGAGGTCGAGGCCAACGCCGCGACCGACAACCCGCTGGTTCTGGCGGGCGGGCGCATCGTCTCGGGCGGGAACTTCCATGCCGAACCCGTGGGCTTCGCCGCCGACATGACCGCGCTGGCCGTGGCCGAGATCGGCGCCATCGCCCAGCGCCGGGTCGCGCTGATGGTGGACCCCACGCTTTCCTTCGACCTGCCGCCGTTCCTGACGCCCGCGCCGGGCCTGAACTCGGGCCTGATGATCGCCGAGGTGACGACCGCCGCGCTGATGAGCGAGAACAAGCACCTCGCCACGCCCACCGTCACCGACAGCACGCCCACCAGCGCCAACCAGGAGGACCACGTCAGCATGGCCGCCCACGGCGCGCGGCGGCTGCGGCAGATGGTCGCCAACCTCGAACGCATCCTCGGCATCGAAGCGCTCTGCGCCGCGCAGGGGGTGGAATTCCGCGCGCCGCTTGCCACCTCGGCGCCACTCGCCGCCGTCGTGGCCCGGCTGCGCGCCGAGGTGCCGGCGCTGGCCGAGGACCGCTTCCTCGCCCCCGACCTCGACGCCGCCGCCCGGCTGGTCGCCTCGGGCGCGCTTGCCGGGGCGGCCGGGGTCGCCCTGCCGGCGCTGACATGACGCCGGTCGAGGTGATCCGCGGCGACGGGCCGGTGGTGCTGGGCCAGCCGCACGGGGGGACCTGGCTGCCGCCGGAGGTGGCGGCGCGGCTCAACGACACCGGCAGGGCGCTGGCCGACACCGACTGGCACATCGCGCGGCTCTACGATGGATTGCTGCCCGGGGCGACGATCGTGCGCGCGACCTTCCACCGCTACGTCATCGACGCGAACCGCCCGCCGGACGGCGAAAGCCTCTATCCGGGGCAGAACACCACGGGGCTGGTGCCGCTGACCGACTTCGACGGCCGCCCGATCTGGACCGATCCGCCCGATGCAGCCGAGGTCGAACGGCGCCGGACTGCCTACCACGCGCCCTACCACGCGGCGCTGGCGGCCGAGCTCGACCGGGTGCGCGCGGCCCATGGCTTCGCGGTGCTGTGGGACTGCCACTCGATCCGCTCGGTCATCCGGTTCCTGTTCGACGGCACGCTGCCCGACCTGAACATCGGCACCAACGGCGGGGGGAGCTGCGCGCCCGAGGTGGAGGCGCTGGTGGCCGAAGGCTGCGGGATCGGCGGCGTGACGGAGGGCAGCGCCCGACCCGCCGAGGCGGACCGGGCGGGCTCTGCCGGTGAGAGGTCGGCCCCCTTCACCGCTGTCCTCAACGGCCGCTTCAGGGGCGGCTGGACGACGCGCCACTACGGCCGCCCGGCCGAGGGCCTGCACGCCGTCCAGATGGAGATCGCGCAGTCCGCCTACCTCGCCGCCGAGGCGCCCCCCTGGACCTACGACCCGACGAAGGCCGAACCCCTTCGCACCACGCTCGCCCGCATCCTCTCCGACCTCGCCGCATGGAGGCCCGCATGACCCGCAACACACGCCACAACCTGCGCGACGTCTACCCCCCGACCGGGCCGGAGATCACCGCGAAAAGCTGGCTGACCGAGGCGCCGATGCGGATGCTGATGAACAACCTTCACCCCGACGTGGCCGAGAATCCCCACGAGCTGGTCGTCTACGGCGGCATCGGGCGGGCGGCACGGACCTGGGAGGACTTCGACCGCATCGTCGCCGCGCTGAAGGACCTCGAGGCCGACGAGACCCTGGTCGTCCAGTCCGGCCGCCCGGTCGCCGTGATCCGCACCCATGCGGACGCCCCCCGCGTGCTGATCGCGAACTCCAACCTCGTGCCGCACTGGGCGACGTGGGACCATTTCAACGAACTCGACCGCCTGGATCCTGACCGGGGGCCTCGGCGGCATGGGCGGGGCGCAGCCTCTGGCCGCCGTCATGGCAGGGGCCTGCTGCCTGGCCGTCGAATGCGACGAGACGCGGATCGACTTCCGCCTGCGCACCCGCTACCTCGACGAGAAGGCCCGCACGCTCGACGAGGCGCTGGCGCTGATCGCCCGCTGGACCCGGGCCGGCGAGGCGAAGTCGGTGGGCCTTCTGGGCAACGCCGCCGAGGTGTTCCCTGACCTGCTCGCCCGCATGTCGCATGGCGGCCCGCGTCCCGACATCGTGACCGACCAGACCTCGGCCCACGATCCGCTCCACGGTTACCTGCCGAAGGGCTGGTCCGTCGCCGACTGGCGCGCGCGGCAGGAGACCGACCCCAAGACGGTCGAGGCCGCCGCCCGCGCCAGCATGCGCGCCCATGTCGAGGCGATGGTGGGCTTCTGGAACGCGGGCGTCCCGACGCTGGACTACGGCAACAACA
>JALORM010000452.1 GCA_025458985.1 Paracoccaceae bacterium
GGTTTCGGGCGCGGGGTGGCGTTCTGCTATTCCTTCGGGACCCCGGTCGCCCAGGTGATCGAGGTGCAGGACACCGCCGCCGGGATCAAGCTGACCCGGGCCTGGATCGCCTGTGATCCGGGGCTGGCGATGGACCCCTCGATCGTCGAGGCGCAGATGACCGGAGCGATGGTCTATGGCCTGTCGGCCGCGGTGCAGGGGGCGATCACTTTTGCAGACCAGGCGGTGGTCGAGCAGAACTTCCCCGACTATGACCCCCTGCGGATGCACACGACTCCCGATTTCGAGGTCAAGGTTCTGCAGAACAACGGCACCTTCGGCCATATCGGCGGCGCGGGCGAGCCGGGGACCCCTCCTGCTGCACCGGCGCTGGCCAATGCGCTGTTCGACCTGACGGGTACCCGCGCCCGCGAATTGCCGTTGAACAGGGTGTTCCAGTTCGTCAGCTGACCGGTCAACGGCTCCGGCCGCGCAACTGCGATACCGCCGCAAGGCCCGGTCCGGTTCCCGCCGGGCCGGGCCTTTGCGAGTTTCGGTTCCCACCGCAGTCCCCGACATGATATCTGCGGGACAAGTCCGCGGGAGAGCGTCATGGAGGGCAGGCTGAGATCTTGGTTCTGGGCCCTGGCCGCGGGCGCGGTCCTGTTGATCCCGGTGGTCGAGCGCATCGCTTCGCGCAATGCGCTTGCCGAAGGCCAGGAACGTGCCGAGACGACGCTGCGCCAGACGGTCAATGCACTGGAAAGCCACTTGCGCCGGTTCGAGGCCCTGCCCGCGCTTCTGGCGCAGGACGATGATGTCGGCACGCTGCTGGCGACCCCCGGAGATGCCGGGCGGGTTGCCGCGATGAATCGCTGGCTGGCCGAGACGAATGCGCTGATCGAGGCTTCGGACCTTTACCTGATCGACCTTGATGGCAACACGATTGCCGCGTCAAACCATGCGCGGGCGGACAGTTTCATCGGCCAGAACTTCTCGTACCGGCCCTATTTCACTGCGGCGCGTGATGGCGGGTCGGGACGGTATTTCGCGCTGGGGACCACGTCCGGCGTGCGCGGCTATTACTTCGCCTCTCCGGTCCGGGACGGGGCTGGTCGGGTGCAGGGCGTACTGGCGCTGAAGATCGGTGTCGATGAAATCGAGGCCGGCTGGCGGGCGCGCGACTACCGTATCCTGGTCACCGACCCCGAGGGCGTGGTCTTCATGTCCACCGATCCGGGCTGGCTGTATCGCGGGCTTCTGCCGCTGACGGCGGACCGGCGCGCGCGGCTGACCGAGACGCGCCGCTATGCCGATGCCGACCTGGCCGAGTTGCCCGTCGTGTCCTCGACCACGGGCGGGGTGGCGCTGATGCGGCTTGCCGATGGTGACGGGGCAGAGAGGGAATACATGGCCACTCAGACACCGATGCCCCGGGCAGGCTGGACAGTGCGCGTCCTTTTGGACACCGCGCCGATCCGGGCTCAGGCACGGCTGGTCGTGCTGGCGGTGGCACTGTTCCTTCTGGTCGGGCTTCTGCTGGCCTGGACCGTGGCGCAGCGGCGCGCCCGACTGGCCGAGCGGCTGGCGATCCAGGCGGCGGCTCAGTCCGATCTGGAGCGCCAGGTGATCGAGCGGACCGCCGATCTGACCCAGGCCAACGCGGACCTGCACCGGATGCAGGCCGACCTGGTGCAGGCGGGCAAGCTTGCGGCCCTGGGCCGGATGTCTGCAGCGCTGAGCCATGAGATCAACCAGCCCCTCGCCGCCGCGCGCAACTATGCCGACAGCGCGGGTCTGTTGATCGACCGGGGCGACCTGCCCCGGGCGCAAGAGAACATCGCCCAGATCCTGGGCCTGATCGACCGCATGGCGGCCATCGCCCGCCACTTGCGCAATGTCGCCCGCAAGCCCAACGAACCCCTGAAAGCCGTGGACTTGGCGGCCGTGGTGCAGGACGCGCTTGGCATTGCGCAGGCCCGATTGGTCGCTGCGGGGGCCGAGGTGACGCTGGACCTTCCCGCCGATCTGCCACCGGTGCAGGGCGGCCCGGTGCGGCTGCAGCAGGTGATCGTCAACGTCCTGTCGAACGCCGCCGACGCGGTCGAAGGCTTGGCCGACCGGCGGATCGAGGTTATGGCCCGCGCCGAGGGCGACGAGGTGACGCTGGCGATCCGCGATCACGGGCCTGGCGTCGCGCCCGCCATCGCCGACCGGATTTTCGACCCGTTCTTCACGACAAAGCAGGTGGGCTCCGGCCTGGGGCTTGGACTGTCGATCAGCTACAACATCATGAAGGACTTCGAAGGCGACTTGCGGGTCGCAAACCATCCCGAGGGCGGGGCCGTCTTCACGCTGGCGCTGCGCCGCGCGCGCGTCAGGGCAATGGCTGCGGAATGAAGCAGACCGTCCTTCTGATCGACGACGACGAGGCGATGCGCCGGTCCACCGAGCAGGCGCTGGAGCTAGCCGACTTCACCGTCCAGTCCTTCGCCAGCGCCGAGGCCGCACTGCCGCTGATCGGCCCTGGCTTTGCCGGGGTCGAGGCGATGCGGCGCGGGGCCTATGACTTCATCGAGAAGCCCTTTTCGACGCAGGCCCTGGCCGCCGTCCTGCGCCGTGCGCTTGACCGCCGGGCGCTGGTGATCGAGAACCGCCGCCTGCGTGCTGTGGCGGGGCAACGCGATGATCTTGAAGCCCGCCTGCCGGGCCGAAGCCCGGCCATGATCGACCTG
>JALORM010000453.1 GCA_025458985.1 Paracoccaceae bacterium
GCGCCCACGAGGAAGGTCAGCCACTGCGAGGCGCCGCAGGTGGTGAAGACGCCGAGGCGGGTGATGTGCTGCAGGCCCGGGCGGATCGTCTCGCCTTCCGCCTTCGGCATCATGAAGGCGACGTCGGGCAGCATGACGCGGTCGAGCCAGCCCTTGAGGACGGCGGGCAGGCCGTACCACCAGGTCGGGTAGACGAAGATCAGGGTATCGGCCCAGGCGACGTCGTCGCAGTCGCGCGCGACGGGGGCGCGGTTCTGCGGGCAGTCGAGGTAGCCCTCGTGCTCGGCCGCCGAGAGGACCGGGTCGAAGCCGCGGGCGTAGAGGTCGGTGACGCGCACCTCGGCCCCGGCGGCGGCGAGCTTGCCGAGGACCGTGTCGCGGACGGCGGCGGTGAAGCTTTCGGGGCGCGGGTGGCAGTAGACGACGAGCGCGCGCATCAGAGGGACTCCATCGCGGTGCGGGTGCGGGCGAGGAAGGCGGCCCGGGCGGCGCCGGTGGCGCGGTTCATGTCGTAGAGCGCGAGGTAGCGGGTGCGCTCGGGCCGGCAGACGTGCCAGAGCGCGCGGGTGAAGTGGCGGCGCGGCGGGTCGCCGGCGAGGAAGGCGCGCGTGCGGGTGCCGCCGTAGGTGGTGACGGCGGCGAGGCGGCGGACGTTGGTCAGGTTCGGGCGGACGCGGCCGTCTTCCAGGCGGAACGAGACGCCGGGCAGGAAGACCCGGTCGAGGAAGCCCTTGAGGATGGCGGGGTAGCCGAAGTTCCAGACCGGGAACACCAGGACCAGCGCCTCGGCCGCGCGCAGGCGGTCGACGTAAGGCTGGACCGGGGCGGTGTTGGTGGCGGTGTCGTGGTAGCCGCGGCGTTCGGGGGCGGTCAGCACCGGGTCGAACCCTTCGGCGTAGAGGTCGCAGTCATCGACCTGCCAGCCCCGCGCGGTCAGCGCCCCGACGACCGTCGCATGGAGCGCGGCGGAGAAGCTTTCGCCGCAGGGATGCGCGAAGAGGACGAGGGCGCGGGTCATCGCGCGCGCCCCGAACCTGCGCCCGCGGAGGGACCGGGAGCCTCCGGCGGGAGTATTTGGAAACAAGAGAAGCCCGATGGTCCTTCATTCTGTCGGAAATACTCTCGGGAAGGTGCGGGGGGGCAGACGGCCCCCCCGTTCCGTCCCGCAGTGCGCAATGGGGGGCGTCGCCGGCGCATCAGAACCGGAACCCCGGAGCATAGGCGTGAAGCCCGTCGAAATCGGCCTTGCCGAGGGCGAGGCCGGCGCCGCGCAGCGTGGCGTAGCCCATCGTGAGGTGGAAGAAGAAGTTCGGCAGCGCGAAGCGCAGGGCGTAGTCGGCGCCCGGCTGGGTCAGGGTCGCCTCGCCGGCGGCATGGGTCACGGGGCGGTCGGCCGCGCCGTCGAAATCGGCGGCGGCGAGCGGCGCCAGCAGGCCCCTGACCTCGTCCGAGCGGGCGGCAAGGAGGGCTGCGGTCTGGCCGACATGGGTCAGCTTCGGCACGGTCCGGCCGAGCGTGGGAAACACCGTGCGGAGTGCGAAGGACTGGGCGGTGCGGAACTGCACGCCTGCGGGAAAGACATCGTCGGCAAGCCGTCTTTCGAGGGCGCTGCTTGAGGCCGCGGCGACAAGTGCGTCGAGCCGGCCGAGGTAGTGGCGCAGCACCGGGACCGTTGCCGCGAAGAGCGCCGCGCCGTCCATCATGGTGCCGCGCGCAGCCGCGGATAGGCGTACATGCGGGAATAGTCCCACGCGGGATCGTCCCAGGCGATCATCTTGCCGGGGTTCAGCAGGCCCTTGGGATCGGCCTCGCGCTTGAAGGCAAGCTGCCGGTCGTCGACCGTCTGGCGGCCGCCTTCCTCGAGCGTGTAGCGGTGCGGGTTGAAGATCATCGCGCCCGCGTCCTCATGCGCGCGGATGATCGCGTCGAGCCGCTCTTCGGTCGTGAACTTCACGAGGCTGAGCCCTGCGAACATCGTCGCCCCGTGTTCCTTCATCACCTCGAGGTGTTGCAGCACCTCGGGCGAGAAGGCGCGGCGCATCGCGGCGATCTGCTCCAGGCAGGCGCCGGGGGCGTAGCGGACCTGCAGGTAGGTGATCGACGGGTCGACCTTGAGCGCGCGCAGCGTGGTGTGGTTCCAGCCGTATTCGAAGACCGGGCCGGGGTGGCGTTCCCACTGCGTCTCGTCCGACCGCCAGATGAGGCGCGCGGCGGGGCGCCGGGCGAGGAAGGTCAGGAAGCCTTCCATCGCATGCGGTGCGACCATCAGTGCCACGAGGTGCGTGCCCTCGGTCACGTAGGGTCTCACGCGCTGGAAATAGGCGTGGGCGGTCGGCGCCTCGAACACGCTGACGAGCTTCTTGAGGATGCCGTCCTCGGCGGCGAGGTCGTAGGCGAAGGCGGCGGCGTCGTCGAAATCGTCGAAGGCCACGAACATCTCGACCCAGTCGTAGGCGGGCGCGAGCGGCATCTCCAGTTCCGTGATGATGCCGTTGGTGCCGTAGGCGTGGGAGACGGCGCAGGCGGATGATGTTGCCGAGGTCGCGCAGCGCGCCCCAGGTGCAGGAGCCGACGCCGCCCGAGCCGCCCGCGATGAAGCCGCCGATGGTGGCGGTGGCCCAGGTGCTGCTGAACATGCGCAGTTCCTGGCCAGAATGGGCGCGGGCTGCCGCATCGAGGTCCTTGAGCAGGCAGCCGGGTTCGACGATCACCCGGCCCGGGTGGATTTCCTTCACCGCGGCCAGGTGCTTGAGGTGCAGGACCACGCCGCCTTCCAGCGGCATCGCCTGGCCGTAGTTGCCGGTGCCCGCGCCCCGGGTCGTCACCGGGACGTCGTGGGCGAAGCAGGTGCGCAGCACCTCGATCACCTCGGCCTCGGACTTCGGGGCGACGACGAAATCGGCGGCGACATGGTCGAGGCGGTCCTTCAGGACGGGCGAGTACCAGAAGAAGTCGCGGCTCTTGGCCTTCACCGAGGTCGGGTTGTCGTCGATCTCGAGGTGGCTCAGGGCGGCCTTGGCGGCGGCGACGTTCGGGGTCATGCGGTCCTCATCAGGGAGTCGAGTTCGGCGTAGTCGGGCAGCGTGCGGTCGATGCGGACCCCGCCGCGCAGCACGATCCGGTCGGACTGCGGGCGCGAGAACAGTTCCGACCAGTCGCGGGCGCGGAAGATCACGAGGTCGGCCGGCGCGCCCGGGGCGAGCGAGGGGGCCGCGAAGCCGCAGGCGCGGGCCGGATTGGCAAGCACCGTCTGCACCCAGTCGGGCGCGGAATGGTCGAGGTGCCCGATGCGCGTCGCCTGGCGCAGCACCTCGACCATGTCGAGGTCGCCGTAGGCGTAGAACGGATCGCGGGTGTTGTCGGAGGCGAAGGAGACGTTGATGCCGCGGGCGCGCATCCGGGGGGTGCGGCCGGGTTGCCGGTCCTGGAGGTAGAGGTTGCACATCGGCAGGCTGACGACGTGGAGGCGGGCCTTCGCCACGAGGTCGAGCGTGTCCATCGCGCGCGCCTCATCCTGAGCGGAGAGCGAACAGCAATGGCCCACGACCACCGGCGCGTCGAAGCCGGTTTCCAGCACCGTCTCGGCGATCATCCGCAGGGTCTCGGCCCCGGGGTCGAGCGTCTCGTCGACGTGGAAGTCGGCCGGCAGGCCGCGGTCGGTGGCGAGGCGGAAGAAGTCGAGAAGGCGCGCCTTCAGGTCGGGGACCGGGTAGGTGACCATGCCGAGGATTCCGCCGGTTTCCGCCACGAGGTCGGCGGTGTGGCGGAAGGGGCCGTCGGCCGAGACGCCGTCGCAGCCGACGAGGCAGGCGGCCTGCAGGTCGATCCGGCCGTGCCAGTCGGCGCGGACCTCGGCGAAGACGGGCCAGGAGATGTCGTCCTGCGGGGGGATCGAGTCGAGGTGCGTGCGGATCGCCCGCGTGCCGTGGGCAAACGCGCAGCGCAGCGCGAAGTCCATCCGGGCGCGCACGTCCCCGGCCGACCAGTTGGCGGCGCGGTCGGCGGCGACGGTGGAGAGCGCGCCCGCGAAGGTGCCGTCGGGGTTCGGCGCGCGGGGGCTGATGTGGCCCTTGTCGAGGTGGGTATGCATGTCGGTGAAGGCGGGCAACACCAGCGCGCCACCCATGTCGACCGCGATGGGCTGGGGGTCAGCGAGGCGGCCTTCGGCGATCGAGATCTCGGTCCGGATCAGGTCGCCCGGCTTGCCGAGGAGGCAGGCGGGGACGGTGACGTCGGTCAGCGTGACGGGGCCGGGGGGCAGGCTGCGGAAGTCCATCACGCCTCCCGCTTCACGGCGCTTTCGTGCCACTTGTGCAGCAGCAGCCAGCTGACCCAGCTGAGCACCAGGTAGATCGCGATGCCGGTCACGATGATGAGCACGAGCGCCGCGAAGAGGCGGGGGATGTTGAGCCGGTAGGAGGCTTCGAGGATGCGGAAGGCGAGGCCCGAGCCGATGCCGCCCGAGCCGGCGACGAATTCGGCGACCACGGCGCCGATGAGGCTGAGGCCGCCGGCGATGCGCAGGCCGCCGAGGAAGTAGGGCAGCGCGGCGGGAAGCTGCAGGTAGCGCAGGCGCTGCCAGCGGCTGGCGCGGTAGATCGTCATCAGGTCGCGCAGGTTGTGGTCGGCCGAGTTGAGGCCGAGCGTGGTGTTCGACAGGACCGGGAAGAAGGCGACGATCCAGGCGCAGAGCAG
>JALORM010000454.1 GCA_025458985.1 Paracoccaceae bacterium
TCGCGGCCGACGAGGCCGAACTGGCGCGCAATCCGCGCGCCCGTTCGGCCCGGCTGCGCGTCGCCGAACGGACCGACGCCCCCCCGATGCCTGCCGACCGCGCTGCCCTGGGTCTGCCCGAGATCGCCCTGAAAGGACTGAGCCGATGAAAGCCTTCCTGTCCGTCCTTGCCGCCGTGTCGGTCATCGCCCTGGCCTTCTGGGCCTATCGCGAGAACTACGCCACCCAGGCGGCGCTGGACGACGTCCAGCGGCTGGAAAGCCGGATCGCCGAGACGCGCGAGGCGCTGTCGGTCCTGAATGCCGAATGGGCCTATCTCAACCGGCCCGACCGGCTGGGCGACCTGGCCGAGATGAACTTCGATCGGCTTGCCCTGCTGCCGATCCTGCCCGACCAGTTCAGCGCCGTCGATCAGGTGTCGTTCCCCGCGCCGCCGGGGCTCTTGCCGATGTCGTCCGACCCCATCGACGTCGTCGGGCCGGGGGAGCCCTGAGCGATGATGCGCACGCCGCTTCGCCCGCTTGCCCGCATTCTTGACGCCCGCGCCCGGGGCGAGAACCCCGACGCGATCGAACGCGAGAACATCCGCTTGCGCCACGAAGAGATGCGCGACCGTGCCCGCTCGCGCGCCGAGGGGCGGTTGTTCGTGCTGGCGCTGGCCTTCTTCTGCGCCTTCGGCACGGTCGGCATCCGCATGGGCGTGCTGGCCGCGAGCGACCCGGCCGAGCCGCGCTCGGCAGGGTCGGGGGCGCAGATCCTGGCCAACCGCGCGGACATCACCGACCGCAACGGCGCGCTTCTGGCCACCAACCTCGTGACCTATTCGCTTTATGCCCAGCCCCGCCAGATGACCGACCCGCACGGCGCCGCGCGGGCGCTGGCCTCGATCTTCCCCGATCTCGACCGCGACCGCCTGGTGCGGCAGTTCACCGGGGAACGCACCTTCGTCTGGATCAAGAAGCGCATCAGCCCCGAGCAGATGCAGGCGGTCCACGACATCGGCGACCCGGGCCTGATGTTCGGCCCGCGCGAGATGCGGCTTTATCCCAACGGCGCGCTGGCCGCGCATGTCCTCGGCGGGGCCGCCTTCGGCCGCGAGGGCGTGCATTCCGCCGAGGTGATCGGCACGGCGGGGATCGAAAAGACCTTCGACGCCCGCCTGCGCGATCCGGCCAACCAGGGCCGGCCGCTGATGCTGTCGCTCGACCTGTCGGTGCAGGCGGCGGTCGAGCAGGTGCTGGAAGGCGGCATGGCGCTGATGAATGCCAAGGGCGCCGCGGCCGTGCTGATGGAGGCGCATACGGGCGAGGTGGTGGCGATGGCGTCGCTGCCCGACTTCGACCCCAACGACCGCCCCGCGCCGCCGACCTCGGGCGACCCTGCGGACAGCCCGATCTTCAACCGCGCGGTACAGGGCGTCTACGAACTCGGCTCGACCTACAAGATCTTCGCCATCGCCCAGGCGCTGGAACTGGGGCTCGTGAACCCCGGGACCATGATCGACACGCGCAGCCCGATGACCCATGGCCGCCACCGCATCCGCGACTTCCGCAACTACGGGCCGGAACTGTCGGTGACCGACGTGATCGTGAAAAGCTCGAACGTCGGCACCGCGCGGATCGCGCTGCAGATCGGGGCCGAACGGCAGAAGGCCTTCCTGGACAGCCTGGGCCTGCTTGCCCCGACCCCCCTTGAACTGGCCGAGGCGCCCGGCGCGCAGCCGCTGTTCCCGCAGAAGAACTGGCCCGAGATCTCGACGATGACGATCTCCTACGGCCACGGCACCTCGGCCTCGCCGCTGCATCTGGCGGCTGCCTACGCGACGATGGTGAACGGCGGCTACCGGGTGACGCCCACGATCCTTCACGGCGATGCACCGGCGCGTGGTGCACAGGTGATCTCGTCCGAAACCTCGGCGTTGGTCCGCGAGATGCTGCGCGGGGTCGTCACCCACGGCACCGCCACGATGGCCGAGGTGCAGGGCTACGCGGTGGGCGGCAAGACCGGCACCGCCGACAAGCCCCTGAGCAACGGTCGCGGCTACTACGAGGACAAGGTCATCACCACCTTCGCGGGCTTCTTCCCGGCCAACGACCCGGCCTATGTGCTGGTCCTGAGCCTTGACGAGCCGGTCGAGACCTCGGGCCCCGAGCCGCGCCGCACCGCGGGCTGGACGGCGGTGCCGGTCGCCGCCGAGGTGATCCGACGCGTGGCGCCGCTGCTGGGGCTCCGCCCCGAGATTGCAACTGGCGGGCCGGACGGAGTAACACTCGCCCGCAACTGAGCGCGAGGGGGCGGACAGACCGGCAATGGGCGCGTCGAAATCACTGTCGGACCTCGGCCTGACCGGGCAGGGCGGGCGCGAGGCGCGCGTCACCGGCCTGGCCGTCGACAGCCGCAAGGTGCGCGAGGGTACCCTGTTCGCGGCGCTTCCCGGAAGCCGGGTCCATGGCGGCGAGTTCATCCAGTATGCGCTGAGGATGGGCGCTGGCGCGATCCTGACCGATGCCGAGGG
>JALORM010000455.1 GCA_025458985.1 Paracoccaceae bacterium
GCGCCTGGCCGATCTGGTGGCCGAGCTTCCCGGCACGGCGCGCGCGGTTGCGGTCGACGTGGCCGACCGCGCCTCGGTCGAGGCGGCGGCCGCCGAGGTGGGCGAGATCGACGGCATGGTCTATCTGGCCGGGGTCTACTGGCCGATGAAGGCGCAGGAGTGGGACGCCGGGCAGGCCGAGGCCATGGCCGACATCAACTTCACCGGCTGCGTGCGCGCGGTGGGCGCGGTGCTGCCTGCGATGGTCGCGCGCGGCCGTGGTCACGTGGTCCTGACGGGCAGTCTCTCGGGCTTTCGTGGGCTGCCCGGGGCCATCGGCTACGGCGCCTCGAAGGCCGCCGTGATGTCGCTGGCCGAAAGCATGCATGCCGACCTGCGCCGGACCGGTATCGCCGTGCAGGTCGCCAACCCCGGCTTCATCAAGACCCGGCTGACCGACAAGAACGATTTCCGGATGCCGTTCCTGATGACCCCGGAACACGCCGCCCCGGCTGATGGGAACCTGACGGCAGGACTTGCCGTTTCGCGCCGAAGCCGCGAGACTTGGCTCGGCAGGACCAGCAGGACGGAGGCCGGCATGCTCGAGATCAGCCCCAGCAAGGTTGCCTTTCTGGCGATCCTCGCGCGCGAGATCGATGTCAAGGTCGCGCCGTGGGACGGCGAGGGCGACGATACCGACAGCGATGCCGGCGCGGTTCTGGAAGCGCATGCCGACGACCCGGCGATCCAGGAGTTCACCGAGTTCGTCGATGGCCTGAACGAGGACGAACAGGCAAGCCTTGTCGCCGTGATGTGGATCGGCCGCGACACCTTCACCGCAGACGACCTCGAAGAGGCGATCGAGACGGCGAAATCCGAAGCGGTCAACAAGACCTCGGAGTACCTTCTGGGGGTGCCGCTTCTGGCCGACTACCTCGAGGCGGGGCTCGAGGCACTGGGGATCGACCCCGACGCCGAGGAGGAAGACCTCTACTGACCCCGGCTAGCGGGGCGCCGGAGGGGTCGGCCACGCCGGTCACCCCCACTCCACCTCGCCCAGGAAGATGTAGCCTGCGCCGTAGATCGTCTTGATCAGGCGCGGGTTCTTCGGGTCTTCGCCCAGCTTCTGGCGCAGGCGCGAGATGCGGACGTCCATGGCGCGGTCGAAGCTTTCGCCGGCTGCGCCGCCAAGGCTTTCCTGCATCTGGGCGCGGCTCAAGAGCCGCTTGGGGCTTTCGAGGAACAGCCGCAGCACCTCGCCCTCGGCATGCGAGAAGGGCACCTCGGCCCCCTCGGGCGAGATCAGGACATAGGCGGCAAAGCGCGCCTCCCAGCCTTCGAAGCGGGCGGTCATCGCGGCCTTGGGCCCCTCGCGCCCCTTCCTCAGCCGGGCGCGCACCCGGGCCACGACCTCGGCGGGATCGAAGGGCTTGATGATGTAGTCGTCGGCGCCAAGTTCGAGTCCCGTAACCCTGTCCTGCACCTGCGCGCGGCCCGAGATGATGATGATCGCGGCCCCCGATTCGAGCGCCAGGCGATGCACCAGTGCCAGCCCGTCCTTGTCGGGCAGGCCGAGGTCGACCAGGCAGACATCCGGCGCGGTGCGGTTCAGCGCGGCCTCGAACTCGGTCGCGCGCGCAAAGCCCTGGGTGCGGAACCCGGCCTCGGCCAGCGCCTCGGCCAGCATCCGGCGCACCTCGGGCTCGTCGTCGAGGATCGCGACGTAGGGGGCCGCGGCGGTCAACTCCCCGTCTCCTTCATTCTGTCGGAAGCACTCCGGGGGGGCCGGAGCGAAGCGCCCCCCGGCGTTGCGTCCGGCCTTGCGTCCGGCCCACCGAGGAAGCGCGCGAGGTCCCCGCGCCCGAAGGGTTTGGACAGGACCGGCGCCTGCGCGGCGGCGGCCGAGCGGAGCGCATGGCCCGCCGGCAGCGAGGTCATCAGCCGCAGGTCGGCGATCCGGTCGCCTGCTGCCAGCGCGGCGAGCAGGTCGATCCCGGTCCGGCCGCCCTTCAGCGTGATGTCCGACAGGACGAGGTCGATCCCGGGGATCTCGGCCAGGCGCTCGGCCTCGTCGGCGGTCTCGGCCTCGATCACCGTATGGCCGAGTTCGATCAGCATCTCGCGGACCGACTGGCGGATGTCGGGATCGTCCTCGACCAGAAGCACCAGGCGGGGCGAAAGCGCGGCGCCGGCCGGGCGCAGCGGCAGGCGCAGCGTCACCTCGGCGCCGTGCGCGGTGTTGGCCAGGATCACCCGCCCCCCGGCCAGCGTCGTCAGGTCGTAGACCATCGACAGGCCCAGCCCCGAACCCTCGCCTCCCTTGGTCGTGAAGAACGGGTCGAGCGCGCGCTCCAGCGCCTCGGGCGAAAATCCCGGGCCGGTGTCGGAAACGGTGATCTCGAGCCAGGTATTGCGCACCGCCAGGGCCTCGATCCGGATCGCTCCGGGCCCGGGGCCGATCGCGTCGCGCGCGTTGAGGATCAGGTTCAGCAGCGAGTCCTGAAGGCTCCCCGGGTCGATCAGCAGCGGCTGGTCGAGCGTGCGCGCCTCGACATCCAGCGCAACGCCGTCCGGCAGCGAGGGCGCGGCCAGCGTGCGCAGGTCGGCCAGGAACCGGCGCAGGTCCAGGGCCTGCGGCCGCATCTCGCGCCGGCCCGACATCTGGGCGATCCGGTCCAGAAGCGCGCCGCCGCGGCGGGCGGCGGCGTTGGTCGCTGCAGCCATTTCGCGTGCCCCGGGGGGCAGGCCCGGCAGCCGTTCGAGCCGGCTTTGCAGCCCGAGGATGATGGTCAGCAGGTTCGCGAAGTCGTGCGCG
>JALORM010000040.1 GCA_025458985.1 Paracoccaceae bacterium
TTTGACTCCGGCGCCCGGCGCCGCCAGGGCGCTGCGACAAAACCCCTTGCGCCCCTGCTGCATCGGGCCTATACGGCCCCCTCATTCACGAACTCCACGGGAATCGGCGTGACCCGTCCGGCGGGGCGCCCCTGTGATGTTGAAAGGACTATGACGCGATGGACGTCAAGGAACTGCGCAACAAGACGCCCGACCAGCTCCGCGACGAGCTGGTCTCGCTGAAGAAGGAGGCGTTCAACCTCCGCTTCCGGCAGGCCACCGGCCAGCTCGAGAACACTGCGCGCATGCGCACCGTCCGGCGCGACGTCGCCCGGGTGCAGACCGTGCTGAACGAAAAAGCCCGCGCCGCGGCGGCGAACTGAGGAGAGCGCAGATGCCCCGTCGTATCCTGCAAGGCACCGTGACCTCGGACAAGAACGACCAGACGATCACCGTCCTGGTCGAGCGCCGCTTCAAGCATCCGCTGCTGCAAAAGACCGTGCGGAAGTCGAAGAAGTACCGCGCCCATGACGCGGAGAACAAGTTCAAGACCGGCGACGTCGTCCGCATCGAGGAATGCGCGCCGATCTCGAAGACCAAACGCTGGAGGGTCGTGACCGAAGCTTCGGCGTAATCAGTGCATCAAGGTCCTCGGCGGCTCGCACCGCCGTTACGCATCCGTCGGCGACATCATCGTGGTGTCGGTGAAGGAGGCGATCCCCCGCGGCCGCGTGAAGAAGGGCGACGTGCGCAAGGCCGTCGTCGTGCGCACCGCCAAGGAAGTCCGCCGCGAGGACGGTACCTCCATCCGCTTCGACCGCAACGCCGCCGTGATCCTCACGAACCAGGGCGAGCCGGTCGGCACCCGCATCTTCGGGCCGGTCGTGCGCGAACTGCGCGCGAAGAACTTCATGAAGATCATCTCGCTGGCGCCGGAGGTGCTCTGATGGCCGCGAAGCTGAAGAAGGGCGACCGCGTGATCGTGCTCGCCGGCAAGGACAAGGGCAAGAAGGGCGAGATCACTTCCGCATGGAAGACGGCAAGAAGGTCCGCTTCGCCAAGACCACGGGGGAGACGGTCTGATGCTCGACGCAGCAAGCTACACCCCGCGCCTGAAGTCGCACTACCGCGACAAGGTCCGCGCCGCGCTCAAGGAAGAGTTCGGCTACCGCAACGACATGCAGATCCCGCGGCTCGACAAGATCGTGCTGAACATGGGTGTCGGCGAGGCGGTCAAGGACACCAAGAAGGTGAAGAACGCGGCCGAGGAACTCAGCCAGATCGCCGGCCAGAAGGCCGTGATCACCCACGCCAAGAAGTCGATCGCGTCCTTCCGGGTCCGCGAGGAGATGCCGCTGGGCGTGAAGGTCACGCTGCGCGGCGACCGGATGTACGAGTTCCTGGACCGCCTGATCACCATTGCCCTGCCTCGCGTCCGCGACTTCCGCGGCGTGAAGGGCACGTCGTTCGACGGCCGCGGCAACTACGCGATGGGCCTCAAGGAACACATCGTCTTCCCCGAGATCGAGTTCGACAAAGTCGACGAGGTCCTCGGCATGGACATCATCATCTGCACGACCGCGCGGACTGACGCGGAAGCGAAGTCGCTGCTGCGGCATTTCAACATGCCGTTCAACAGCTGACGCGCGGAAGGAGGACAGACAATGGCAAAGGTTTCGATGGTCGAGCGCGAGAAGAAGCGCCAGCGCCTCGTGAAGCAGTACGCCGCCAAGCGCGCCAAGCTGAAGGACATCGCCCGCAACCAGGATCTTCCGATGGAAGAGCGGTTCAAGGCGCAGCTGAAGCTCGCCGAGCTTCCGCGCAACTCGTCGCCCTCGCGGTTGCACAACCGCTGCGAGCTGACGGGCCGCCCGAAGGCCTACTACCGCAAGCTCAGGATGAGCCGGATCATGCTGCGCGAACTGGCCAGCCAGGGGCAGATCCCCGGCATGGTCAAGTCGAGCTGGTAAGGGGAGGGATCAGAAGATGTCGATGAACGATCCGCTCGGCGATATGCTGACCCGCATCCGGAACGCCCAGATGCGCGGCCGCTCGACGGTGCGCACGCCGGCCTCCAAGCTGCGCGCCTGGGTGCTCGACGTGCTGAAGGACGAAGGCTACATCCGCGGCTACGAGACGGTCGCCGGCGACGACGGCCACCCCGCGCTCGAGATCAGCCTCAAGTACTACGAGGGCACGCCGGTGATCCGCGAACTCAAGCGCGTTTCGAAGCCCGGCCGCCGCGTGTACCTCGGCGTGAAGGACCTGCCCAGTGTCCGCCAGGGCCTCGGCGTTTCCATCGTCTCGACGCCGAAGGGCGTCATGTCGGACGCGGCGGCGCGCGCAGCCCATGTGGGCGGCGAAGTGCTCTGCACCGTGTTCTGAGGAGGGGCCCATGTCTCGCATTGGCAAGAAACCGGTCGAGCTGCCGTCGGGGGTTTCGGCCTCCGTGTCCGGCCAGACCGTCGAGGTGAAGGGGCCGAAGGGCACCCGCAGCTTCACCGCAACCGACGACGTGACGATCACCGTCGAGGGCAACGTCATCACCGTGGCCCCGCGCGGGGACAGCAAGCGCGCGCGCCAGCAGTGGGGCATGAGCCGGTCGATGGTGCAGAACCTCGTCACCGGCGTCTCCACCGGCTTCCGCCGTGAGCTCGAGATCAACGGCGTCGGCTACCGCGCCCAGATGCAGGGCAACGTCCTGAAACTGGCGCTGGGCTACAGCCACGACGTCGAATTCGCGGTGCCGGCAGGTGTGACCGTCACCGCCCCGAAGCAGACCGAGATCGTGGTGGAAGGGATCGACCAGCAGCTCGTCGGCCAGGTCGCGGCGAACATCCGCGAATGGCGCGGCCCGGAGCCCTACAAGGGCAAGGGGATCAAGTACAAGGACGAGTACATCTTCCGCAAGGAAGGCAAGAAGAAGTAAGGGGCGCGAAAGAGATGGCACTGAACAAGAGAGAGTTGTTCCAGAAGCGCCGCCTGCGCGTCCGGAACAAGCTGCGGAAAACCTCCGACGGGCGCCTGCGCCTGTCGGTCCACCGGTCCTCCAAGAACATCAGCGCGCAGCTGATCGACGACGCGAAGGGCGTGACGCTCGCCGCGGCCTCGTCGCTGGAAAAGGACCTGGGCGTGGTCGGCAAGAACAACGTCGAGGCGGCCGCCAAGGTCGGCGCGGCGCTGGCCGAACGCGCGAAGAAGGCCGGTGTGTCGGAGTGCTACTTCGACCGCGGCGGCTTCCTGTTCCACGGCAAGGTGAAGGCCCTGGCCGACGCCGCGCGCGAGGGCGGGCTCAAGTTCTGACGGATGCGGGCGGTGCCTCTGGCGCCGCCCCGATGATCCGGGGGCGCCGGTCGCCCACCAGGATCGGCGACAACGGCGTGCGGACCGCGCCACTGACAAGGGAAGTGCCAGCCAATGGCAGAACGTGAACAACGCCGGGACCGCCGCGAAGACCGCCGCGAGCGCGAGGAAACCCCGGAATTCGCCGATCGCCTCGTGGCGATCAACCGCGTGTCGAAGACGGTGAAGGGCGGCAAGCGCTTCGGCTTCGCCGCGCTCGTCGTTGTCGGCGACCAGCGCGGCCGCGTCGGCTTCGGCAAGGGCAAGGCCAAGGAAGTGCCCGAGGCGATCCGCAAGGCGACCGAGCAGGCCAAGCGCTCGATGGTGCGCGTCGCGCTCCGCGAGGGCCGCACGCTGCATCACGACATGGAAGGCCGCCATGGCGCCGGCCGCGTCATCATGCGCGCCGCCGTCGCGGGGACCGGGATCATCGCAGGCGGCCCGATGCGGGCGGTGTTCGAGATGCTGGGCCTGCAGGACGTCGTGGCCAAGTCGCTGGGGTCGCAGAATCCCTACAACATGATCCGCGCCACGATGGACGGCCTCGCCAAGCAGTCGAGCCCCCGCATGGTCGCCGCACGCCGCGGCAAGAAGGTTGCCGACATCCTGCCGAAGCGGGACGAAGCGCCGGCCGAAGCGGCCGAAGCGTAAGGAGCCGGGCACATGGCCAAGAAGACCATCGTCGTCAAGCAGATCGGCAGCCCGATCCGCCGCCCCGCCGTCCAGCGCGCAACGCTGAAGGGCCTGGGGCTGAACAAGATGCACCGCACGCGGGAACTGGAGGATACGCCCTCCGTCCGCGGCATGGTGAACTCGATCCCGCACCTCGTCACGATCGTCGAGGAAAAGGGCTGAACCTCCGGCGGGCAGCCCAAGGGCCTGCCCGTCCGGACCGCCGCAGGGCGCGCGACTGTCCGCCGCCCATCATGACAAGCCGAGGTCGGCCCCTTCGCTCGCGGGCCGCATCCGGCAAGGAGAGAGCGACATGAAACTGAACGAACTGCGCGACAACGAAGGCGCCGCCAAGAAGCGGATGCGCATCGGCCGCGGCCCGGGCTCGGGCAAGGGCAAGACCGGCGGCCGGGGCATCAAGGGCCAGAAGTCGCGCTCGGGCGTGGCTTTGAACGCCTATGAAGGCGGCCAGATGCCGCTCTACATGCGGCTGCCGAAGCGCGGCTTCAACAAGCCGAACCGCAAGAAGTTCGCGGTCGTGAACCTGGGCCTGATCCAGAAGTTCATCGACGCGGGCAAGCTCGACGCCAAGGCCGAGATCACCGAGGACGCGCTGGTCGCCTCGGGCCTCGTGCGGCGCAAGCTCGACGGCATCCGCGTCCTGTCGAAGGGCGAGATCACCACGAAGGTGAAGCTTTCGGTCACCGGCGCCTCGAAGACGGCGATCGACGCGGTCGGCAAGGCCGGCGGGTCGCTGACCGTCACGACCCCGGCAGCAGCCGAGGCGGCCGCCGAATAGCGCTTGTGGCGGGGCCGCGCGCCCCTTACATGAGCCTTGGAATTCCGCGCCGCCCGACCGGAAGACGGTCCGGCGGCGCGTCGCTGACAGGTACGGAGCATCATGGCATCTGCAGCTGAGCAAATGGCGGCGAACATCAGCTGGTCTGCCTTTGGCAAGGCCACCGAGCTCCGCCAGCGGATCTTCTTCACGCTCGGGCTTCTGGTCATCTACAGGCTGGGCACCTACATTCCGGTGCCAGGGATCGACGGCACGGCGCTGCGCGAGTTCGTGGAACAGGCCTCGGCCGGGCTCGGCGGCATCCTGAACATGTTCACCGGCGGCGCGATCGGCCGGATGGGCATCTTCGCGCTGGGCATCATGCCCTACATCTCGGCCTCGATCATCGTGCAGCTGATGGCCTCGATGGTCCCCGCGCTCCAGCAGCTCCGCAAGGAAGGCGAACAGGGCCGCAAGAAGATCAACCAGTACACCCGCTACGGCACGGTGCTGCTTGCGACGATGCAGGCCTACGGCCTGGCCGTCAGCCTCGAGGCCGGCAACCTCGCCCACGATCCGGGCCTCTATTTCCGCGCAGCCGTGGTCATCACGCTGGTCGGCGGCACGATGTTCCTGATGTGGCTGGGCGAACAGATCACCGCCCGCGGCGTGGGCAACGGCATCTCGCTCATCATCTTCGTGGGCATCGTCGCCGAGCTTCCGGCCGCGCTGGCGCAGTTCTTCGCACAAGGCCGGTCTGGCGCGATCACGACCCCGGTGATCCTGGGCGTCATCGCGATGCTGATCGCCACGCTGACCTTCGTGGTCTTCATGGAGCGCAGCCTGCGCAAGATCCACATCCAGTATCCCCGCCGTCAGGTGGGCATGAAGATGTATGACGGCGGCTCGTCGCACCTGCCGATGAAGGTGAACCCCGCGGGGGTGATCCCGGCGATCTTCGCCTCGTCGCTCTTGCTGCTCCCGGTCACGATCTCGACCTTCTCGGGTCAGCAGTCCGGCCCGGTGATGTCGACGATCCTGGCCTATTTCGGACCGGGTCAGCCGCTCTATCTGCTGTTCTTCACGGCGATGATCGTCTTCTTCACGTACTTCTACACCTTCAACGTCGCCTTCAAGGTCGACGAGGTGGCCGAGAACCTGAAGAACCAGGGCGGCTTCATCCCCGGCATCCGGCCCGGAAAGCGGACCGAGGAATACCTGGAATACGTGCTGAACCGCCTTCTCGTGCTCGGCTCGGGCTATCTGGCACTCGTCTGCATGCTGCCCGAGTTCCTGCGCTACGAATTCGCGATCACCGCCTACTTCGGCGGCACCTCGATCCTGATCATCGTGTCGGTGGGCATGGACACGATCCAGCAGATCCAGTCACATCTGCTGGCGCACCAGTACGAAGGGCTGATCGAGAAGTCGCAGTTGCGCAGCAAGAAGCGCCCCGCGACCCGCAAGGCGCCGTCGCGCAGATGACGAACCTGATCCTTCTGGGTCCGCCGGGGGCGGGCAAGGGCACCCAGGCGCGGTTGCTCGCCGAAGGGCGCGGACTGACCCAGCTTTCGACGGGCGACATGCTGCGCGAGGCGCGCGCCTCGGGCAGCCCGATGGGCCGCAAGGTGGCCGAGGTGATGGACCGCGGCGACCTCGTGACCGACGAGATCGTGATCGGCCTGATCGAGGAACGGCTGGCTGCCTCGACCGGCCCAGGCTTCATCTTCGACGGCTTCCCGCGGACGCTGGCCCAGGCCGATGCGCTCGGCGCGCTCCTCGACCGGATGGGGCAGACGCTCGACGCGGTGATCGAGATGCGGGTCGACGACGAGGCGCTGGTTGCACGCATCACCGCCCGGTCGACCTGCGCGACCTGCGGCGAGGTCTACAACGACCTGACCAAGCCGATCCCGGCAGATGGCCGCTGCGTCCGGTGCGGCGGCACCGAGTTCTCGCGCCGGGCCGATGACAACGAGTCGAGCCTCAGGACCCGCCTTCTGGCCTACTACAAGCAGACCTCGCCGCTGATCGGCTACTACCACGCCAAGGGCAAGCTGGCCTCCGTGGATGGCCTGGGCGAGATCGGGGCGGTCGCGTCCGCCATTGCCGGGGTTCTTGACAAAGGCTGAAGACCACGCCTTGACCTGCCGGACAAAAGCCCATAAGTCACGGCGTCTCGCAAGAGAATCATCTTGTTTTTCTGGGCTGATCGCGCCTGCAAAGGCAAGGGACCATAGTCGGCCCGGCGGCTTCGCGCCTACCGGGCCTCTGTTGTGAAAAAAGGTTCCGGCACTACGGAACCGCAACGAAAGGACCACGCTCCGTGGCACGCATTGCCGGCGTAAACATCCCGACCTCCAAGCGCGTCCCGATCGCGCTCCAGTACATCCATGGCATCGGCCCCGCCGTTGCCAAGGCCATCTGCGAAGCCGTCAAGATCGACGAGACCCGCCGCGTCAACGAACTCAGCGACGCCGAGGTTCTGGCGATCCGCGAGCATATCGACGCGAACTTCACTGTCGAGGGCGACCTGCGCCGCGAGACGCAGATGAACATCAAGCGCCTCATGGACCTCGGCTGCTACCGCGGCCTGCGCCATCGTCGCGGCCTTCCCGTGCGCGGCCAGCGCACCCACACCAACGCCCGCACGCGCAAGGGGCCTGCCAAGGCCATCGCGGGCAAGAAGAAGTAAGGGGAGGGCAGGCACATGGCACGCGAAAAGACCCGCGCCAAGCGCAAGGAACGCAAGAACATCGCCGCCGGGGTGGCGCATGTGAACTCGTCGTTCAACAACACCAAGATCCTGATCTCGGACGTGCAAGGCAACGCGATCGCGTGGTCGTCGGCCGGGACGATGGGCTTCAAGGGCAGCCGCAAGTCGACCCCCTACGCTGCGCAGATGGCCGCCGAGGATGCCGGCCGCAAGGCGCAGGAGCACGGGGTCAAGACCCTCGAGGTCGAGGTCCAGGGCCCCGGTTCTGGGCGCGAGTCGGCGCTGCGCGCGCTCGCTGCCGTCGGGCTTCACATCACGTCGATCCGCGACGTGACCCCGATCGCCCACAACGGCTGCCGCCCGCCGAAACGCCGCCGGGTGTGACCAAGAGTTTCCGGTCCGTGCCGTGCGCGTTCCGCGCGGCGCGGGCCTTCGTCATTTGAACCTCGGGCGTCCGCCGCTTAGGGACATCGGCAGCGGACTGGAATGGAGGCGACAGGCATGATCCACAAGAACTGGGCCGAGCTCATCAAACCCGCGCAGCTCGACATCAAGCCGGGCTCCGATCCGTCGCGCCAGGCGACGGTCGTGGCCGAGCCGCTCGAGCGCGGATTCGGCCTGACGCTCGGCAACGCGCTGCGCCGTGTCCTCATGTCGTCGCTGCAGGGCGCCGCCATCACGTCGGTGCAGATCGACAACGTCCTGCACGAGTTCAGCTCGGTCGCCGGCGTCCGCGAGGACGTCACCGACATCGTGCTGAACCTCAAGGGCGTGGCGATCCGTATGGATGTCGAGGGGCCGAAGCGTCTGTCGATCTCGGCCAAGGGGCCGGCCGTCGTGACCGCGGGCGACATCTCGACCAGCGCAGGCATCGAGATCCTGAACCGCGACCACGTCGTGTGCCACCTCGACGACGGCGCCGAGGTGTTCATGGAGCTGACGGTCGCGACCGGGAAGGGCTACGTCGCCGCCGACCGCAACCGCCCCGAAGACAGCCCGATCGGCCTCATTCCGATCGACGCGATCTACTCGCCGGTCAAGAAGGTCAGCTACGAGGTCACCCCCACCCGCGAGGGCCAGGTGCTCGACTACGACAAGCTGACGATGAAGGTCGAGACCGACGGCTCGCTCAGCCCCGAGGACGCGGTCGCCTATGCGGCCCGCATCCTGCAGGACCAGCTGTCGATCTTCGTGACCTTCGACGAGCCGGAAAGCGCGCACAAGGGCGAGGCCGACGACGGTCTGGAATTCAACCCGCTCCTGCTCAAGAAGGTCGACGAGCTCGAACTCAGCGTCCGCTCGGCCAACTGCCTGAAGAACGACAACATCGTCTACATCGGCGACCTCATCCAGAAGACCGAGGCCGAGATGCTGCGGACCCCGAACTTCGGCCGCAAGTCGCTGAACGAGATCAAGGAAGTTCTGTCGGGCATGGGCCTGCACCTCGGCATGGATGTCGAGGAATGGCCGCCGGAGAACATCGAGGAACTGGCCAAGAAGTTCGAGGACCAGTTCTGAGGCGACCTTGTCCGGGCATCCGGCCGGGGATGAAGAGCTTCCCTCCCCCTCGTGGGGAGGGAGAGGGTGGGGGGCCACCGGTCCCGCCCACCCCAACGACGCCGGCCGCCACGCACGGCCGGCAACACAAAGCAAAACCAGACGATAGGAGACCAACATGCGTCACGGACAAGGCTATCGCCGCCTGAACCGCACCCACGAACACCGCAAGGCGCTGTTCGCCAACCTCGCCGGCGCGCTGATCGAGCACGAGCAGATCAAGACGACGCTGCCCAAGGCCAAGGACCTGCGCCGCGTGGTCGAGAAGCTCATCACGCTTGGCAAGCGCGGCGACCTTCACGCCCGCCGCCTCGCGGCGGCCGACCTCAAGCAGGATGCCCATGTGGCCAAGCTCTTCGAGGTGCTCGGCCCGCGCTACAAGGACCGTGCCGGCGGCTACACCCGCGTCCTGAAGGCTGGTTTCCGCTACGGCGACATGGCGCCGATGGCGATCATCGAGCTGGTCGACCGCGATCCCGCCGCCAAGGGTGCCGCCGACCGCGCCCGGCTGGAAGCCGAAGAAGCCGAGGCCGAGGCCGAGTGAGACCGGCCCGAACATCGGGCACAAAGACGAAAGCCCCGCGCGAGCGGGGCTTTTTCGCAGCTTGCCGTGGCGTAAACCCGCCTAGTTTGCACTTTCCGGCGCATCGCGCCGGCTTGACTCGTGGAGCCGTTCCATCACGATCTGCCCGGCGTCGGGACCAATCCGGGTCTCGGCCTCGCCAAGAAGACTCAGAAGCTCTTCCCGCGCCTCCGAGGGCAACGACAACAGCTTGAAAACAAGGTCTCCGTCCGTCACAACCACAATCTCAACCTCGCTCCACCAGGGACTTGACACCCCACAATTTACGGTTGACTGGTGTTCGCGCAACTTATCTAAATAGACATGTCCCTTCAGGCTAGGATCGATCTCGAACTCAGAAATCTCGCGCCTTACGCGCCCGAAGGCTATTTCATCGGACTGCATATCCGCTTCACCTCGCCCCTGATGTCGTTCCAGACGTACGACCAGAAGTGGCTCGATCACTACACCGAGAACGGCTACGCCCTGCGGGATCCGATGACCGCCTGGGGGTTCAGCACCACGGGCTGGATCCGCTGGAGCGACCCGAAACTGCTTGATCCGTTCGGCCTGTTCAAGGAAGCGGCCGGATACGGACTGAAATTTGGCGTCACGATCTCCTGCGGTCCGATCCGCTCGCGCACGATCGCGAGTTTCGCGCGGTCGGACCGCGAGTTCGAGACGGCGGAGATCCTGGAAATCGAGAAGGTGGTCCACCGCCTCCACGACATGACGGAGCCTCCGCACGATCTGACCAAGGCCCAGATCGAGGCGCTGAAGTGCATTGCGGGGGGCGACCGGCACGCGGCGGCAGCGGCGAAGCTCGGAATATCGGAAAGCGCGCTCAAGGCGCGCATAACGGCGGCACGTACACGTCTCATGGCCCGGACCACGGCCGAGGCGATCCAGCGTGCCAAGGACTACCGTCTGCTCTGACGGCCGGTCGTCCTCCGCAAGGTTGATAACTACCACCCTGCAGGAGGATGACATGCAGACAAACCATGGAGAGCTCTTCGCAAACATGCTGCGCGCCCGACGAGAGCTTTTCATCGTTCACAACAAGTGGGACCTGCCCGAGGCCCTCGGCATGGAGTACGACCAGTACGACACGCCGGCCAGCCGCTGGGTCGTCGTTCACGACGAATTCGGCCGGGTTCTGGCGGGAAACCGGCTGACGCCCACGACCGCCAAGTGCGGGATCTACTCCTACATGATCCGGGATGCGCAGCGCGGACTTCTCGAGACCATTCCGGCGAACCTGCTTTACGACGAGGCGCCCGTGTCGGAGACGGTCTGGGAAAGCTCGCGTCTGTTCGTGGCGCACGATACGCCGGCGGCGATCCGCCGGCAGGTCCATGCGCGCCTGATCCAGGAGATCGGGGCCGCCTCGCGCAGCCTGGGGGCATCGCATTGCCTGACGCTTCTGGCCGCGACCTGGCCGCGCTGGTCGAAGCGCGTCAACGTGAAGATGGAGGCGATGGGCCCCGTCCTGACGATCGACGGCATTGAGAACCAGGTCGTGTCGATGGACTTCACCTCGACCCTGCACTAGGGCCGTGTGCGGGTTGCGGTCGGGAAGGTCAGGGCGCATATCCTCCGTCGTTTCCCGGACGGAGGATCCATGCGCACCGCCTTCGCAGCCGTCGTTCTGTCGATCGCCCTGGTCGGGGGCCTAGGGCACGCGGAGACCCGCGTGCCTCAAAACCAGGCCGAGATCGCGCTGTCCTTCGCGCCGGCGGTTCGCACCGCCGCTCCGGCCGTGGTGAACATCTATGCCCGTCGCTTCGTCCAGTCGCGACGCAGCCCCTTTGCCGACGATCCGTTCTTCGGTCCGCTCTTCCGCGATTTCGGTTCCGGTCAGCCGCACCTGCAGAACTCGCTCGGGTCGGGTGTGATCCTGTCGCCCGAGGGGCTGGTGGTCTCCAACTACCACGTCGTCGGCGAAGCGGCCGACATCCGCGTGGTGCTGGCCGACCGGCGCGAGTACGCGGCCGACGTGCTTCTGGCCGACGAGGAAAGCGACCTCGCCGTGCTCAGGCTGCGCGAGGCGCGCGACCTGCCCGCGCTGGCCTTGCGCGATTCAGACGAGCTGGAGGTG
>JALORM010000456.1 GCA_025458985.1 Paracoccaceae bacterium
CGCTGCGGGTTCGACCGTGTCGAGCACCGCAAGGCGCACCTCGCCATTGGCGAAGGTGCGGGTGACGCCGGGCGACTCCCAGGGCTCGGGGAGGTTCGCGGCCTGGGTGCGCCAGTCGCAGTCGACCACCTCCTGCGCCGCGCCGGGCAGCGCCGCGACCGCACAGGCGATGGCTGCTGGAATGGAGCGGGTGCGGATCACGTCCGCGCGCCGTCCATCAGGCGGCGCATCTCGGCGATGGCCGGAACGAGGCCGCGGAAGATCGCCTCGCCGATCAGGAAATGGCCGATGTTCAGCTCCATCACCTGCGGCAGCGCGGCGATCGGCTGCACCGTATCGTAGGTCAGCCCGTGCCCGGCATGAACCTCGAGGCCAAGGCTGTGGGCGAAGGCGGCCATGTCGGTCAGCCGTGCCAGTTCGGCGTCGCGTTCGGCCATATGGCCTTCGGCATGGGCGTCGCAGTAGCCGCCGGTGTGCAGCTCGACCACCGCCGCGCCGATCCGGTGCGCGGCCTCGATCTGGCGACGGTCGGCGGCGATGAAGATCGACACCCGGCAGCCGGCATCGCGCAGGGGCGCGATGAAATGCGCCAGCCTGTTCTCTTCCCGTGCCACCTCCAGACCGCCTTCGGTCGTCCGCTCCTCGCGCCGCTCGGGCACGATGCAGACGGCGTGCGGGCGGTGGCGCAGCGCGATCCTCTGCATCTCGTCGGTCGCGGCCATCTCGAAGTTGAGCGGCAGGGTCAGCGCCTCCATCAGGCGTTCGATGTCGCGGTCCGAGATGTGGCGGCGGTCCTCGCGCAGGTGCGCGGTGATCCCGTCGGCGCCCGCCTCCTCGGCCAGGATCGCCGCCCGCACCGGGTCGGGGTAGGCCGACCCGCGCGCGTTCCGCACTGTCGCCACGTGGTCGATGTTTACCCCAAGCCGCAGCCGGCCCGCCGTATCGGCCATCTCAGTCTCCTACCTCGGTCACCTCGTCGGGCCGCCGGTCCGCCTCCTGCGTGGCCTTGGCGATGCGGTCGGCAAGCCGCTTCTTCAGCTTCGTGCGCCGGCGCGCCTGATATGCCTCGACCAGCGGAATGGTCAGATAGTAGCAGACCGTGGACACGATGATGCCCGGAATGATCCCGCCGACAAGATAGGGCATGAAGACGTCGCGATAGAACTCCAGAAGGCCCGCCCATTGCGGCGTGTCTCCGGTGAAGACCGACATCAGGTTGCGCCACAGATCCTCGCCCGCGTCGACGAAGTTGCGCGCGAAGGTCTTGCGCTGGTCGTCCTCGAAGGTCGAGCCCAGGATCCAGTGCCCTGTCTCGAGCGCGACGAGGCCGATCGGGATGTAGGTCAGCGGGTTGCCGAAGAAGGTGCCGATCGCCGAGGCCAGCACGTTGCCGCGCAGGACAAGCGCAATCAGCGCGGCGGTGATGAAGTGGAACCCGTAGAACGGCGTGAAGCTGGCGAAGACGCCCGCCCAGATCCCGCGCGCGATCTTGTGGGGCGTGTCAGGCAGCCGGCGGACCCGGTGCCGCACGTAGTGGAATGCGCGCGTCCAGCCGCCGCGGGGATAGAACGCCTCCCGGACCACTCGCAGAACCGATCGCCTGTCGCGGCGCTTGAAGACCACCGCTTCCCCCTCTTTCCGGCGTCAGAGCCTGCGGCCCGGTTCCCGATGACGCTCGATCGCCGCCACGTCGCTTTCCGCCTCGAGCGCGGTCATCACCGCGTGCAGGTGTTCGACGTCGCGCAGGTCGACTTCAAGCAGAAGTCGGTAAAAATCTGGCTTCCGGTCGAGGAAATGCAAGTCGGAGATGTTCGCCTTCTGCTCGCCCACAAGGGTGCAGATGCGACCCAGAACGCCGGCATCGTTGCGGATGGTCAGCATAAGCCGGACAGTGTGCACCGCCTTGTGCCGGCCCTCGTGCCAGGCAAGATCCACCCAGCGCTCGGGCTGCTCCTCGAACTCGATCAGGGCAGGACAGTCGATGGCGTGCACGACCACACCCCGGCCGCGCCAGGTGATCCCCACGATCCGCTCGCCCGGCACGGGCTGGCAGCAGGGCGCGCGGTCGAAACCCTGTCCCGCCGCGAGGCCCACGACCGCGCGGGCGGGTTCGACCTCCTCGCCCTTGACGATGATCAGTTCGGGGTAGAGCTTCTCGACCACCTCGCGCGAGGTCACATCGGCCGAGCCCAGCCGCGCCAGCAGCTCTTCGCCGTCCAGAAGCCCCATGGTCCGCGCCGCGGTGTCGAGCGCCTTCGAGCTGGCGCGCTTGCCGACATGCTCGAACGCCACGCGCGCGAGTTCCCGTCCGAGCTTGATGAACCGCTCGCGGTCCTCTTCGCGCAGGCTGCGCCGGATCGCCGCCTTGGCCCGGCCTGTCACCACGATGTCGAGCCAGGTGCCCTGCGGGCGCTGCCCTTCGGCGGTGATGATCTCGACCGACTGGCCGTTCCTGAGCCGCGTCCAGAGCGGCACCCGGACGCCGTCGATCTTGGCGCCGACGCAGCTGTC
>JALORM010000457.1 GCA_025458985.1 Paracoccaceae bacterium
CGCGCGTCCTCCAGCCGGTAACCGAGCGCGGGCAGGACGTCCTCGGCCGGGCCGGTGCGGCCGGGAAAGACCGTCAGCCCAGCGCCGAAGCGCACTGGCTCGACCGTCAGCAGGACGCGGTCGATGCGGCCGGCGTCGTGGAACCAGCCATGCACCGCGGTGCCCCCCAGGATCAGGCCGTGGCGCAGCGGATGGATGGGTGCGACGAGGCGGGCAAGGTCGTCGGGCCCCCGCCCAGCGGGGTCGAGCCAGAGCTGCGTCGGGCGGCGCCACTCCGGCTCGGCCACGGCCGAGGAGAACACGATCCGCCGCCGGAACGGCTTGTCGGCCGCCTCGGTCGGCGGCGTCGACGTGGGCCAGGAACAGCGCCTGTTCCTCGGGCGAGCACCAGTCGGCCGGCGCATGGGCCGGGTGGCGGGCGATGTAGCCGTCTTCGGTGGCCGCGACGGCAAGGGTGAAGTGCGGGCGCATGGACGGCCTTCTAGGGGGTCGGCCGCCCGGGGGGAAGGGTCAGCCGCCCTTGAGGTAGTCGGCGAAGGCCGCCGCCCAGTCGGGGTGCCAGCGCGACAGCGCGGGGCGGTTTTCCACGATGTCGCCCGCGGCCCAGGCGATGCGCCTTTCGTCGAGCGCGCGGGACACGTCGTTGTCGGGGCAGAGGATGTAGAAGTCGCCGCGGTTCAGGCTTTCCAGGAAGAAGTCGGCGGTCTGCTCGGGCGTCCAGGCGCCTGCGGGCTTCTCGGCCCGGTCGCGGCGGGTCAGGTCGGTGAAGACGAAGCCGGGGATCAGCAGGTGCGCCGTGATCTGCGCGCCGGGGGTGTTCCTCAGCTCGTGCGCCAGCGCCTCGGTGAAGGCCTTCACGGCCGCCTTCGAGACGTTGTAGGCCGGATCGCCCGGCGGCGTGGTGATCCCCTGCTTCGACCCCGTGGCGACGATGGCGCCGGGGCGGCCCCGCGCGATCATCCGGGGCGCGAAGACGCGGGCGGCATTGGCGATGCCCCAGAAGTTCACGTCGATCACCCGGTGCCAGGCCTCGTCCGCCCCGAACATCGCCGAGCCCGGCTGGATGCCCGCGTTCGCCATCAGGATGTCGGTGCCGCCGAACCGGCCGGCAACGTCGGCCTCGAGCGCCTCGACAGCGGCGCGGTCGGCGACGTCGGTGGCAGCGGTCATCACGTCGCGTGCGCCCGCGGCCCGCAGGCGGTCGGCGGCGGCAGCAAGCAGGTCGGCCCGGGTGTCGGCGAGGGCGACCGCCATGCCCATCGCGGCAAAGCGTTCCGCGCAGGCGAGCCCGATGCCAGAGGCCCCCCCCGTGACGACGGCGACCGAGTCGGGGGCAAGGGCGGGATGGGTCATGGGTGGGTCCCTGGAACTAGGACGCGCGGGGGGCGAAGAGCCTGTCCCCCTGCTCGTCGATCAGTTGCCGCGCCTTGGCGGCCGAGATCCGCGTCGCCTCGTCCAGCGAGGCCATGGTGTCGGCGCGGATCAGCTGGTGGCTCAGTACCGTGCCGTCGACCGCCTTCTCGACCCGCGCCGCGACCCGGTACTGCCCGCCCTCGCGGATCGGGCCGGGGATGACGCGGAAGCCCTTGTACTCCTCGGCCTCCGCCGGGGCGGGGGCGGCGTCGGAGGCAGAGCCGAAGAGGCGGGACCAGAAGGGCATGGGGGAAGGGTCGCTTGAACGGAGGCGTTGTGCAAGGGGGTGCGGCGAGCCGGGAGGCACGGGGTTGGTGAGGTCTGTCGAGTCGGTTCAGCGGCGCTGACGTCAGCCGCGCCATCGACGGGCCGCGGCGCGGCGATCCGACGGGTGGTCGGCTGCGGTCTATGGGGCCACACCGCATGACCTTCGCTGTCAGCACTGGTGGAGAGTATCGCCGGGCCGTCGTGCCAGAGGCACGCCTTTGGCGTGACGGGACGGCCCGTCGATGGATCGGCGGCCTACGGCCTTGAGTCCGCGCCGGGGTCTTGCGTGCGCGAAGGGGCGTGAAGGCGAAATTATGATGGGTTCGAACACCCATCTCATGGTCTAGTCTAGATTGAGGGACCGTACCGACTTCCAGTCGAATGCACGCACCCGTGCCTGCTCAACCGGAACTTCGTCGCGGGTCAGCCCGGTGCTCGCGTAGAAGCCATCCGAGAAGGAACCTTCGGACGGCATCGGGACACCCTTCTCGAGGCTTTCTTTCGAAACCACCATCACGGAGACATTCGGCAGGTCGTGCTCCTTGCACAGCTCCGCGGCCTCATTCAGATAGCTGCTCAACCCCTGCCCGTTGACCTTTCCCATTCCGAGACGCCGCGCGAGTTCGGAATATGTGATCGCCTGTTCGCCCGACATGACCGCCTGCGCCACGATCTTGATCGTCGCGAAGGCGCGTTGGCGGGTCAGCGGTGTGACGTTGCGATGGGCGGTCACTGATCCAGAAAACTCCTGAGCTTCCTGCTCCGGCTCGGATGCTTCAGCTTCCTGAGCGCCTTCGCCTCGATCTGGCGGATGCGCTCGCGGGTCACGCTGAACTGCTGGCCGACCTCTTCCAGCGTATGATCCGTGTTCATGCCGATGCCGAAGCGCATGCGCAGCACGCGCTCCTCGCGCGGCGTCAGCGAGGCGAGTACCCGGGTCGTCGTCTCCTTCAGGTTCTCCTGGATCGCGCTGTCCAAGGGCAGGACGGCGTTCTTGTCCTCGATGAAGTCGCCGAGCTGGCTGTCCTCCTCGTCGCCG
>JALORM010000458.1 GCA_025458985.1 Paracoccaceae bacterium
CAGCAGCTGGAGATGGAATCAAACGGCAAGCGCGTGGCGATGGACGGCCATGACCTGACCCTGCCCTCGGGCCCCGTGGTCTGGGGCGAGCCCGGGACCAACGGCCAGCACGCCTTCTACCAGCTGATCCACCAGGGCACCGAGGTCGTGCCGGCCGAGTTCATCGCCGCGCGCGAAGGGCACGAGCCCGACCTTGCGCATCAGCACCGCCTGCTTCTGGCCAACTGCCTGGCGCAGTCCGAGGCGCTGCTGCGCGGCCGCTCGCTTGACGTGGCGCGGCGGCTGATGGCCGCAAAGGGGCTGAAGGGCGCCGAACTCGACCGGCAGGCGCGCCACCGCGTCTTTCCCGGCAACCGCCCCTCGACGACGCTTCTGATCCCCAAGCTGACCCCGCGGCGGCTGGGCCAGATCGTCGCCCTCTACGAACACCGCGTCTTCGTGGAGGGGGTGATCCTCGGGATCAACAGCTTCGACCAGTGGGGGGTCGAGCTTGGCAAGGAACTGGCGAACGCGCTTCTGCCCGTGCTCGAGACCGGCGAGGGGGCTGAGGCGAAGGATGGCTCGACCCGGGCGCTGGTGGAGTATCTGCGCAGCCCCTGAGCCTGCTGCTTCTCTTGTTTCGCAAGTACTCCGGGGGTGCGGGGGCAGCGCCCCCGCCCTGCGGGTTACGGCAAGGCCGCCGTCACGATGATTTCGACCCGGTAGTCGGGCGTCGCGAGCTTCGCCTCGCCCGTGGCGCGGGCGGGGGTGTGGCCCTGTGGCACCCAGGCATCCCAGACCGCGTTCATCTCGGCGAAGTCGGCCATGTCGGCAAGCCAGATCTGGGCGGTGAGGATGCGCGTCTTGTCGGAGCCTGCGGCCGCAAGGAGGCGGTCGATCTCGGCCAGGACCGCGCGGGTCTGGTCGGTCACGCTCGCGCCCGGTGCGCCGACCTGCCCGGCAAGGTAGACGGTGGCGGCGTGGATGACGGCCTGGCTCATGCGCGGACCGGTTTCGAGGCGGGTGATCTCGGGCATCGGGGGTGTCCTTTCCGGGCTCTGGCGCAGCGACTCGCGCGCCCCCTGCAACGACCACCGAACGGCGCGGTTTTCAACGCTTAAGTCGGCTTGGTTAATGATCCTCGCCGATCCGCGCGGGTCCGACAGCGGTCCCGGCGCCTATTTCCAGGGGGACATCCGATGCCGGCATCCGACCGTTTCAAACTCACCACCCGCGCCGCGTCCGGCGGACCGCAGCGCCTGGCGCTGGTCGTGCCCAGCGACACCGAGGACCTGGCGCATGTCTCGCAATGGGTCTTCATCGAGGTGGCCGGCACGCTGCGCGTCACCACGCGCGGCGGCGACACGCTGACCACCCCGGCGCTGCCCGCCGGCTGGCACCTGATGGAGCTGCGCCGCATCCACGCCACCGGTACGACCGCGACCGGCATCATGGTGGGCTGGTGATGCGTGCCGCGCCCCGGTTCCTGCAGATCGTCCATCGCCGCGTCGCGTTGCCGCCCGTGGGCGGTGCGGCGCTGACCTTCGGCGGCACCGCGATGTTCTTCGACGCCGTCCCGCTCACCTTCCAGCCCGTGTGAGGCTACCATGACAGAATTCAACCCTGGCGGTGCGGCCAGCCTAAACCAGGCGGTCAAGCTGCGCTACGAGGCGAACGCCGACACCAACGCCTTCACCGATGCCGAGAAGGCGAAGCTCTCCGGGATCGCGGCCGGGGCGACCGTGAACGCCAGCGATGCCGCATTGCGCGACCGTGCGACCCATTCGGGCGAGCAGCCGATCGCCTCGGTGACCGGACTGCAGGGAGCGCTGGACGGCAAGGCTGCCGCAGTCCACGCCCACATCGTTGCCGATGTGACCGGGCTTCAGGCGGCGCTGGACGGCAAGGCCGCTGCGACTCATGGCCACCCCATCGCGGACGTGGGCGGCCTGCAGGCCGCGCTCGACGCCAAGGCAGCAGCGGTCCATGGCCACGCCGTCGCCGACGTCAGCGGGCTGCAAGCTGCGCTGGACGGCAAGGCCGCGGCGGTGCACGGGCACGTCATCGCCGACGTGACCGGGCTGCAGGGGGCGCTGGACGGCAAGGCGGCGGCTGCCCATGGCCATGCCATCGGCGACGTCACCGGGCTGCAGACGGCGCTCGACGGCAAGGCCGCAACCGGCCATACCCACGCGGCCGCCGACATCGCCAACAGCTCGGCGGCGGGCCGCGCGATGCTGACGGCCGCCGATGCTGCGGCACAGACCGCATTGCTGGATACCTTCACGGGCGGCGCGAAGGGGCTGGTCCCGGCCTCCGGAGGCGGCACGACGACCTTCCTGAGGGCGGACGGTACCTTTGCCGCCCCTCCGGGCGGCGGCGGCGGGTCGGGAGACGTGGTCGGCCCGGCGTCGTCAGAGGACACAGAGGTGCCCCGCTTCGATGGCACCACCGGAAAGCTGCTGAAGGGGAGCCCGGTCCGGATCACCGACAACGGCACGCTGCGCCTTCCCGCCAACCCCGCGCC
>JALORM010000459.1 GCA_025458985.1 Paracoccaceae bacterium
GATGCGCCGCGTCAAGGCCATCGGCAAAAGCGCGAACCGCGTCTCGCTCTGGCGCGACGCGGATGGCGACGGGGTGGCCGAGATCCGCACCGACTTCGTGACCGGGCAGCGGCAACCCTTCGGCATGGCGCTGGCGGGCGGGCGGTTCTACCTTGGCAATACCGACGGGATCGTGGTGTTCGACCATGTCCCCGGCGAGACCGCGCTGTCTGGCCCGGGGCGCAAGCTCGTCGACTTCAAGCCTCACGGCCACTGGACGCGAAGCCTCATCGCCTCGCCCGACGGAACGCGGATCTATGCCGGCGTCGGGTCGCTGTCGAACATCGGCGACCACGGCATGGAAGCCGAGGAGGGCCGCGCCGCGATCTGGGAGCTGGATGTCGCGTTTGCATCGGGCCTGCGCAATCCCGTGGGCATGGCGTGGGAGCCGGTGACGGGGCGGCTCTGGACGGTGGTGAACGAGCGCGACGGCCTCGGCGACGAGACGCCGCCCGATTACCTCACGTCGGTGGTGGAAGGCGGGTTCTATGGCTGGCCCTGGTGCTACTGGGACAGGATCGTGGACGACCGCGTGCCACAGGATCCGGTCATGGTGGCGCGCGCCATCACGCCCGACTACGCGCTGGGCGGCCACACGGCCTCGCTGGGCCTCTGCTGGATGCCCGCGGGGACGCTGCCGGGCTTCGGCGCGGGCATGGTGATCGGACAGCACGGGTCCTGGAACCGCTCGAAGCTGAGCGGCTACAGGCTGATCTTCGTGCCCTTCGAGGCCGGCGCCCCGAGCGGCCCGCCGAGAGACATCCTGTCGGGGTTCCTGTCGGACGACGAGAAGCTTGCCTTCGGGCGTCCGGTCGGCGTGGCGGTCGGCCCGGATGGCAGGTCGCTTCTGATGGCCGACGATGTGGGCGACATCATCTGGCGCGTCACGGGGGCCTGAGGCGGCCCCCGCCCGGGCGGGCCTGCCGCGGTTGGCTCAGACGTCCTCGATCCTCAGCGCGACGGGCTGGCCGACCACGACGCCCGTTGCCGCGAAGCCCCGGATCGCGTGGTCGAGCGCCTCGCGCATGGTCTTGTGCGTCACGATCAGGACCGGCGCGGCGTCGGCCTCGGCGTGGCCGTACTGCCGCATCCGGTCGATCGACACCCCCGCCTCGCCAAGGACGGTCGCGACCTTGGCGAGCGCGCCGGGCTTGTCCATCAGCGTCATGCGCAGGTAGTAGGACGCGGGCGCCGCGGCCTTCGCGGGCACCGGGTCGGCAAGGCTTGCCGCCGGGCGGCCGAAGACCGGGACGCGGATGCCGCGGGCAAGGTCGATCACGTCGGCCATCACGGCGCTGGCCGTCGGACCCTGGCCCGCGCCGGGGCCGCGGAGCACGATCTGGCCGACGCTGTCGCCCTCGATCACCACCATGTTTGTGCCGCCCTGAAGTTGCCCCAGCGGGCTGTCGGCCGGCACGAGGCAGGGGCTCATCCGCTGTTCCAGCCCCCGGCCGGTCATCTGCGCGACGCCGAGAAGCTTGATCCGGTAGCCCATGTCGGCGGCCTGGCGGATGTCCTCGATGGCGATCCTGCCGATCCCCTCCAGCTCGACCGCGCCGAAGCTGACCTTCGTGCCGAAGGCGATGGCGGCCAGAAGCGACAGCTTGTGGCCGGCGTCGATACCGCCCACGTCCAGCTGCGGATCGGCCTCCAGATAGCCCAGCGCGTCGGCCTCGGCGAAGACCTCCTCGTAGGGCAGGCCGGCCGTTTCCATCCGGGTCAGGATGTAGTTGCAGGTGCCGTTCATCACGCCCATCACCCGGGTGACCCGGTTGCCGGCGAGCCCCTCGGTCAGCGCCTTGACGACCGGGATGCCGCCGGCCACCGCCGCCTCGAACCGGATCGCGGCCCCCGCGGTTTCGGCCGTCTCGGCAAGCCGCTGGCCATGATGCGCCAGGAGCGCCTTGTTTGCGGTCACCACGTCCTTGCCGGCGGCAAGCGCCGCCTCGACCGCGGCGAGCGCGGGGCCGTCCTCGCCCCCCATCAGTTCCACCAGCACGTCGACGTCGTTGCGCCGGGCCAGCGCCACGGGGTCGTCCTCCCAGGGGTAGGCAGACAGGTCCACGCCCCGGTCCTTGCCGCGGGTGCGCGCCGAGACCGCGGCGATGGTGACCGGTCGCCCGGCGCGCGCTGCGATCAGGTCGGGGTGCGCGGCCACGATCCTGGCCACGCCGGCGCCCACGGTTCCGAGGCCGGCGATGCCGAGGCGGAGGGGGTCGGGCATGGCATCTGGCTCCGTGGCGGGTGGCGTGCCGCCCTGTTACAGGCTCGCGCGCGGGGCTGCAACGCAGGCCGCGCCCGGTGCGCCGCGACCCGGCGCAGGCGAAGGGGAGGGCCGGCACGCGCTGCGCCGGGCGGGTGCCATGGTGCGAAATCCATGACTTGCCTGACGGCCCGCCCGGGCCGATCCTGTCCGCAGCCTCCATCCTGCAGTCATTTCCGGGGGGACATGCCTTGAAGCGCATCGCGATCTTCTGCGACGGCACCTGGAACGGCTCCGACGCCGATTTCAAGACCAACGTCTGGCACCTCTACGACGCCGTCCTGCAAGGGACGCAGGATGGCGTCGAAACCGTCGTCCGGTACTTTCCGGGGATCGGGACCGGCAACAAGGGCGACTGGCTCACGGACAAGATCGACCAGTACGGCGGCGGCGCCTTCGGCTGGGGCCTTCTGGGCAAGATCGAGACGGCCTACCGCTGGCTGGCCGAGACCTACCGGCCGGG
>JALORM010000041.1 GCA_025458985.1 Paracoccaceae bacterium
CGGCCCGGGCCGGTCAGCCCCCGGTGGCCAGCTGCTGCTTGGCAAGCTTCAGCAGCTCGGCCCGCTTGGTGCGCACCGACTCTTCGGTGGCGCGGTCGCCGAGGTCGGCCATGACCTTGCGGATCACGTCGTCGTGGCCGGCCTCCTCGAAGTCGGCGGCGACGACTTCGCGCGCATAGGCCTGCGCGTCGTCGCCCGACTTGCCCAGAAGCTCGGCGACCCAAAGCCCGAGAAGCTTGTTGCAGCGCGCCTCGGCCTTGAACTGCATTTCGGCATCGTGGGCGAACTTGTTCTCGAAGGCATTCTCGCGGTCGTCGAAGGTGGTCATCGCATGGCCCCTGGGATCGGTGTGGTGTCGCAGGTGATATGCCTCCCGAGGCGCCCCCCCGCAAGAGGCGGTCGAAGAATCGCCACATTGAGGGGCGAGAAGTCCGGCGGACTTGATCGCGGGAGAGTTGCAGGATGGCGCTGTTCTCTGCAAAGCGCGGCGCGGGCCGCGAGGCGGATACCATGGACGTGACGCGCGCGGTCGTCACGCCCGCCCTTCTGGCGATCGGGGCCGACCACACGCCCGACCGCGAGCGGATGGGGCTTCTGGCCGAAATCGTCAGCTTCAGCCCGCTCTTCGCAGGTGGCGACACCGGCGGGGTGCTGAAGCTTCTGGAGTCGGTCGCGGCCGATCTGCGCAAGCGCGGGCCGAACATCGTGATGAACGAGGCAGTTGCGGCGCTCGAACGCCCGCTGCGCGAGACCGCGATGGCCTTCGCGCTGCGCATCCTGATGGACGACGGCGCGCTGGGCGAGGACGAACAGCACCTGATGATGGCGATCTCGCGCCAGCTCGACCTTCCCGACGAGCTGACCGACACCATCTATTCGGTGCTGGCGATCCTGCAGCGCGCCGCGCCCGGCTGACCCGGGCGCCCGGCGCCGGCGCCGCGACACGCCACGCCCTGTCCCGCCCCGGCGCGCCGCCGGGGCGCCGCTTGCCTTGCGGCAACGCACCCCTTGGCGTATATGCCGCGCAACAGGCGGGGCCGCTTTCGGCGCCGCGACAGCGGGAGCCTCCATGGCACGGCGCAAGAAGATCTACGAGGGCAAGGCGAAGATCCTGTACGAAGGCCCCGAGCCGGGGACGCTGGTGCAGTACTTCAAGGACGACGCCACCGCCTTCAACGCCCAGAAGAAGGCGACGATCGAAGGCAAGGGCGTCCTGAACAACCGCCTGAGCGAATTCTTCATGTCCGGCCTCAACGCGATCGGCGTGCCGACGCACTTCATCAAGCGGATCAACATGCGCGAGCAGCTGATCCGGTCGGTCGAGATCATCCCCCTGGAAGTCGTGGTGCGCAACTTCGCGGCGGGCTCGATCTCGACCCGCCTCGGCATCCCCGAGGGGCAGGCCCTGCCGCGCCCGATCATCGAGTTCTACTACAAGGACGACGCGCTGGGCGACCCGATGGTGTCGGAGGAACACATCATCGCCTTCGGCTGGGCCAGCCAGCAGGACCTCGACGACATGGTGGCGCTGGCGCTGCGCGTGAACGACTTCCTGTCGGGCGTGATGATGGGGGTAGGCATCCGCCTCGTCGACTTCAAGATCGAGATCGGCCGGATCTGGGAGAACGACTATCCCCGCCTGGTGGTGGCCGACGAGATCAGCCCCGACAGCTGCCGTCTGTGGGACATCAAGACGGGCGAGAAGCTCGACAAGGACGTGTTCCGCCGCGACCTCGGCAACCTGGCGGACGCCTATACCGAGGTGGCCCGGCGGCTGGGCGTGCTGCCCTCGAACGTCACCCATGCAACGAAGCCCACGCTGATCAATTAGCTGCGCCGGGACGGCGGAGAGGGGCGTGTGATCGCCTTCCGCCGGCGCCGGACCAAGAGGAAGAACGTATGAAGGCCCGCGTACATGTCATGCTGAAGGACGGCGTCCTCGACCCGCAGGGCGAGGCGGTGCGGGTCGCGTTGGGGACGCTGGGCTTTTCGGGCGTGGAAGGCGTGCGCCAGGGCAAGGTGATCGAGATCGACCTTGCCGCCGGCGACCGCGCCGCCGCCGAGGCCGAGGTGCGGGCGATGTGCGAGAAGCTGCTCGCCAATACGGTCATCGAGAAATACTCCGTCGAGATCGAGGGCGGGAACGCCTGATGCGGGCGGCGCGCCTGACCGGCTGGCGCGCGCCGCTCCGGATTGCGGCCCTGCCCGACCCCGAGGTGCCCGACGACGGCGTCGTGCTGCAGGTTCTGGCCTGCGGAGTGTGCCGGTCGGACTGGCACGCCTGGACCGGGGCCGACCCGGTGGACCTGCCCTTCACCCTTGGCCACGAGTTCTGCGGCGAGGTCGTCGCGGCCGGAGCAGGGGTCACCCGCTGGCGTCCGGGTGACCGCGTGGTGGCGCCCTTCATCCTGGCTTGCGGGCGCTGCGCCTGCTGCGCGGCGGGGGATGCCACCGCCTGCGCCGACCAGAAGGTGCCCGGCTTCACCATCCCCGGTGCCTTCGCAGACTACGTCGCGGTGCCGCGCGCCGATCTCAACCTCGCGGCCCTGCCCGAGGGGATGGAGCCCGCGCTTGCCGCCGCCTTCGGCTGCCGGGTGACGACCGCCTGGCATGCGCTGACGGGCCGCGCGGCGCTGGCGCCGGGAGAGTGGCTTGCCGTCATCGGAGCGGGCGGCGTCGGGCTGTCGGCCGCAATGCTCGGCCGGGCGATGGGCGCGCGCGTCGTGGTGGTGGACGTGGTGCCGGAACGGCTTGCCTACGCCGCTGCGCATGGCGCAGAGGCGACCGTCGACGCGCGCGCGGGCGATGCGGCCGAGGCGGTGCGCGCGGCCACCGGCGGCGGCGCGCATGTCGCCATCGAGGCGCTGGGCCGCCCCGAAACGGCCGGGGCCGCGCTCAGGTCGCTGCGCAGGATGGGGCGCATGGTGCAGGTGGGCCTGCCTGCGGGCGACCACGCCATGCAGGCGCTGCCCTGGGATGCGCTCTATTCCGGGCAGCTTGCCGTCTTCGGCACCCGGGGCATGCCCGCCCGGCGCTACCCGGCGCTGTTCGACTTCCTTGCGGTCACGGGCCTCGACCTGTCGCCGCTGATCGCGCGGCGGGTGCGCCTGTCGGACGTCACCGCCGAGCTTGCCGCCTTCGACGGCCCCGCGCCCCCGGGCGTGGCCGTCGTGACCGACTTCGCCGCCTGAAGAGGGACGCCTCCATGAAAGCCGCCGTCATCACCTATCCCGGATCGAACTGCGACCGCGACCTGGCCCGTGGCTTCGAGCTTGCGGGATTCGCGGTCGAAAGGGTCTGGCACAAGGACACCGCGCTGCCGGCAGGAACCGACGTCGTGGGCATCCCCGGCGGGTTCTCCTGGGGCGACTACCTGCGCTGCGGCGCGATTGCGGCGCGCGCCGCCATCTCGGACGCGGTCCGCGCCCACGCCGACCGCGGCGGATATGTGCTTGGCGTCTGCAACGGGTTCCAGGTGCTGACCGAGATGGGGCTGCTGCCGGGCGCGCTGCTCAGGAACGCGGGGCTGAAGTACGTCTGCCGGGTCGTCGAGCTTGAGGTCTCCGCCGACAGCGCCTTTACCGCGGGCTACGTTGCGGGCGCGCGGATCGCGGTGCCGATCGCCCACCACGATGGCAACTACACCGCCGATGCCGGGACGCTCGACCGGCTGGAGGGCGAGGGGCGCGTGGCCTTCCGCTACGTGCAGAACCCCAACGGGTCGGCCCGCGACATCGCCGGCGTGCTGTCGGCCAACCGCCGCGTGCTGGGGATGATGCCGCACCCCGAGCGGCGCTGCGAACCGGCCCACGGGGGCACCGACGGGACGGCGCTCTTCCGCGCACTGGCCGAAGCGGGGGTCACTGCCGGCGCTTGAGCGCGGGGCGGCGGAAGCCTACTCTGCACGCCATGGCCGAGCGCTCGTCTCCCTCAGCCCCCATGTCGCGCCCGCTGCGCTGGCGCGCGCGCGCCGTCGTGGCCGCGATCGCCGTGATCGCGGTCGCGGTCGTCTGGGTCACCAACCGCCTTCTGACCGAGCGCTTCACCGAGACCACGCGCAACCGCGCCGAGGTCCGCCTTGCGCTTTACAGCGGCAACATCATGTCCGAGCTTCAGCGCAACTCGGTCGTGCCGCTTCTGCTGGCGCGGGATCCGATGCTGATCACCGCGCTCAACACCCGCGACTATTCGCAGAGCTCGCAGCGGCTGATCAGCTACCGCGACGAGATCGGCGCGGCAGAGCTGATGCTGCTGGATGCCGACGGCCGGACGGTCGCCGCGACCGACCGTAACCTGATCGGCACCCTGCACCGGGCCGAGCCCTACTTCGTCGAGGCGGTGCGCTCGCCCGACACTGTCTTCTCGGCCGTCGAGCGCGAGACGACGAGCTTCGACTTCATCTATTCGCGCCGGGTGGAAAGCGACCGGCAGACGCTGGGCGTGATCGTCGTCGAGGTCGACCTGAAGAAGTTCGAACGGTCCTGGGCCTCGATCGCCGACGCGGTCATGGTCACCAATTCCGAAGGCCGGATCATCCTGGCCAGCGAGCCGCGCTGGCGCGGCGTGACGATCGACGAGGCGCTGGCGGCGGTGCCGGCACCCTCGGCCATCGAACGGGCAATCCGCCAGGCCAGCGCGGAATGGGGCGCGCTGCCGACCGACGTCTTCCTGCGCGGCGAGGCCGCGATGCGGCTGGACGGGCGCGTGCCGTTCCAGGGCTGGCGCATCACCGCCTTCACCACGTTCTCGAGCGTGCGCGAGCGCGTGAACGCCGTGATCGCGCTGGAAATCATGGTCTTTGCGATTCTCCTCGCGACGGCGTTCTACTTCCTGTCGCGCCGGGCGCAGTCGCGCTCGCTCCTGCTGCAGCGGGAATCGGCGGAGCTTCGCGCGCTGAACGCCAGGCTGCAGCGGGAAATCGCCGAACGCGAGAAGGTGCAGAAGACGCTCGAAGTGGCCGAGCAGACGCTGGCGCAATCCTCGAAGCTTGCCGCCCTGGGCGAGATGTCGGCGAGCGTCAGCCACGAGCTGAACCAGCCGCTGGCCGCGATGAAGACCTATCTGGCGGGCGCAAAGCTTCTCCTGCAGCGCAAGCGCCCCGAAGAGGCGCTGTCGTCGTTCCAGCGGATCGACGACCTGATCGAGCGGATGGGGGCGATCACCCGGCAGCTCAAGAGCTATGCGCGCAAGGGCGGCGAGGCCTTCGAGCCCTTGGACGCAAGGGATGCGCTGTCCTCGGCGCTGAGCATGATGGAACCGCAGCTGAAGCGCCGGAAGCTCGCGATCACGCGGGCGGTGCCGCGTCATCCGGTCATGGTGATGGCCGACCGGGTGCGGCTGGAGCAGGTCATCATCAACCTGCTCAGGAACGCGCTCGACGCCACCAAGGACGTGGCCGATCCGGCGGTCGACCTGATCCTGTCGGCGGGCGAGACCGCGGTGCTCACCGTGCGCGACAACGGCCACGGCATCGAGGATCTGGAGCGGCTGTTCGAGCCGTTCTACACCACCAAGGCGCCCGGCGACGGTGTTGGTCTGGGTCTTGCCATTTCCTCGGGCATCGTGAACGACCTCGGGGGCAGGCTCACGGCGCGCAACGCGGCGTCGGGCGGGGCTGTGTTCGAGGTGCAGCTTCCGATCCTGGGATCGGAAGTCGAAGCGGCGGAATGAGGGTGTCATGGCACGTGCAATGAAGATCGCCATCGTCGACGACGAACAGGACATGCGGCAATCGATCAGCCAGTGGCTGGCGCTGTCGGGCTTCGACACCGAGACCTACCCCTCGGCCGAGGAGGCGCTGAAGAGCATCGGCGCGGACTTCCCCGGCGTGGTGGTCAGCGACATCAAGATGCCCGGCATGGACGGGATGCAGTTCCTCAAGCGGCTCCTGGGGCTCGACTCCGCCCTTCCCGTGATCATGATCACCGGCCACGGCGACGTGCCGATGGCGGTCGAGGCGATGCGGCTCGGGGCGTTCGACTTCCTCGAAAAGCCCTTCAATCCCGACCGGATGACCGAGCTTGCGAAGAAGGCGAGCCACGCCCGGCGGCTGACGCTGGACAACCGCGCGCTCAGGAAGGAACTCAGCGACGGCTCGGGCATCATGAAGAAGCTGATCGGCACCTCGCCGGTCATGGAACGGCTGCGCGAGGACATCCTCGATCTGGGCCAGGCCGACGGCCACGTGCTGATCGATGGCGAGACCGGCACCGGCAAGACGCTGGTCGCACACGCGCTGCACGCCGTGGGCCCGCGCGCGGGCAAGAAGTTCGTCACCGTCTCCTGCGCCGCCCACGGGGCCGAGTCGCTGGGGCGCAAGCTCTTCGGCCCTCCGGGCGAAGGGGCGGGCCTGCCGCTGGTCGAAGAGGCCCGCGGCGGGACGCTGGTGCTGGAGGACGTCGAGTCGCTGCCGCCCGAGATGCAGGCGCGGCTTCTGACGTTCATCAACGACCAGGGCACGCCTGCCGAAACCCGCATCATCGCCATCGTGAACCAGCACAGCCCCGACCGCACGGTCGAGCAGCTGATCCGCGCCGACCTCTATTTCCGGCTGGCCGCGCTGAAGATCGTGCTGCCGCCGCTGCGCCAGCGCGGCGAGGATATCCTGACGCTGTTCACCCGCATGGCCGAGCAGTTCGCCGAGGAATACGGCTGCGACGCGCCGGACGTGACCGCGCAGGAGGCCGCACAGCTGCTGCAGGCGCCCTGGCCCGGGAACATCCGCCAGCTTGTGAACGTGGCCGAGCGCGCGGTGCTGCAGAACCGCCGCGGCACCGGCACCATCGCCTCGCTTCTGATGGCCGAGGACGAGGATTCCGGGCCGGCAGTGACGACCGAGGGCAAGCCGCTCAAGGAATACGTCGAGGCGTTCGAGCGGATGCTGATCGACAACACGATGAAGCGCCACAAGGGCTCGATCGCGGCGGTGATGGACGAGCTCTGCCTGCCGCGCCGGACGCTGAACGAGAAGATGGCGAAGTACGGCCTCCAGCGGTCGGACTACCTCTAGCCTGCACCCCGGCGGCCCCTGCACGTGACGCCTTTGGGCGACAGATTGCCATTGTGTTCCGCCCGCGCTTGCCGCTAAGGTCGCGCAGAGGCGCTTGCGGAGCGGTATCGCTGTCCGGGCGCCCGACGAATTCGCTGCAATCTGTCCGGTAGGGCGCACTCGTCGCACCCGGCTGGGTTGCAGACCGAGCTGGCCGGGAACGGCCGAACGACCGCCCGAAACCCTTTGTGGTGCCGGGCCTCCAGAACGGGCGCCGGTTCCGGCGCCGGAGACAAACCGCGATGCAACGCGCGCGACATGACCAGGCGGACGGGGACGGGCATCGCGCCCGCGGCAGTCTGCCCGGACGCACGCCCTTCGCCCGAACAAGCCGCCCCCGTCCGTCCTTCCGTCCTCTGGACGTGCCGATGGAACGCGGGCGCACAGAGTCCACATGGCCAAGAAAATGCTCATCGATGCCACCCACGCGGAAGAGACCCGCGTTGTGGTGGTCGACGGAACCAAGGTCGAGGAATTCGACTTTGAATCGGTCAACAAGCGCCAGCTAGCCGGCAACATCTACCTCGCCAAGGTGACCCGCGTGGAGCCCTCGCTCCAGGCGGCGTTCGTCGAATACGGCGGCAACCGGCACGGCTTCCTGGCGTTTTCGGAAATCCACCCCGACTACTACCAGATCCCGGTCGCCGACCGTCAGGCGCTGCTCGAGGAAGAGCGCGCCTATGCCCGTTCCATGGACGAGGACGATCGGCGCGGGCAGCCATCGCGGCGCCGGCCGCGCGCCGAGGCGGCCGCCGACCCGGCGGCCGAAACGTCCACCGCCGAAGCGCCCGGCCCGGCCGCCGACGGACCCGGCGAGGTCGCCGCCGGTCCCGCCATCGCGGGGATGGACGTGATCGACCTTGCCGCCGACAGCGGTGCCGGTGCCGCGGCGCCCGAGGGCGAGCCCTCGGAAGAGCCGCGCGAGCGGCCCTACCGCGCCGTCGATCACGCCTCCGACACCGACGACGAGATCGAATCGGTCGCCGAAGAGGACGTGGCCGAGGAAATCCGCCAGCCGCGCAAGCCGCGACCGCGCCGCTACAAGATCCAGGAGGTCGTCAAGGTCCGGCAGATCATGCTGGTCCAGGTCGTCAAGGAGGAGCGCGGCAACAAGGGTGCGGCGCTGACCACCTATCTCAGCCTCGCCGGTCGGTACTGCGTGCTGATGCCCAACACCGCCCGCGGGGGCGGCATCAGCCGCAAGATCACCAATGCCGCCGACCGCAAGAAGCTGAAGGACATCGCCGGCGAGATGGAGGTTCCCGAAGGCGCGGGCCTGATCATCCGCACTGCGGGCGCCCAGCGCACCAAGGCCGAGGTCAAGCGCGACTACGAATACCTCATGCGGCTCTGGGAACAGATCCGCGAGCTTACGCTGAAGTCGATCGCGCCGGCGCCGATCTACGAGGAAGGCAACCTCATAAAGCGCGTGATCCGCGACCTCTACAGCCGCGAGATCGACGAGGTTTGGGTGGAAGGCGAGGCGGGCTACAAGGCCGCCAAGGACTTCATGAAGATGATCATGCCGTCCCACGCCAAGAACGTGAAGCTCTACACCGACCAGATGCCGCTTTTCGCGCGCTACCAGGTGGAAAGCTACCTCAGCTCGATGTTCAACCCGACCGTGCAGCTCAAGTCCGGCGGCTACATCGTGATCGGCGTGACCGAGGCGCTGGTGGCCATCGACATCAACTCCGGACGCGCCACCAAGGAAGGCTCGATCGAGGAAACCGCGCTCAAGACCAATCTCGAGGCCGCCGACGAGATCGCCCGCCAGCTGCGCCTGCGCGACCTGGCCGGCCTGATCGTCATCGACTTCATCGACATGGAAGAGCGCAAGAACAACGCCGCCGTCGAGAAGCGCCTGAAGGAAAAGCTCAAGACCGACCGCGCGCGCATCCAGGTGGGCCGCATCTCGGGCTTCGGTCTGCTGGAGATGAGCCGCCAGCGGCTCCGTCCGGGGATGCTGGAGGCGACGACCCAGGCCTGCCCGCATTGCCACGGCACGGGCCTGATCCGGTCCGACGACAACCTGGCGCTGTCGATCCTGCGCCAGCTCGAGGAAGAGGGCACGCGCAAGCGGTCGAAGGAAGTGTTGCTGAAGGCGCCGGTCGGGATCGTCAACTTCCTGATGAACCAGAAGCGCGAGCACGTCGCCGGCATCGAGGCGCGCTACGGCATGGCGATCCGGATCGAGGCCGATCCGATGCTGATCTCGCCCGACTTCTCGATCGAGAAGTTCAAGACGGCGACCCGGGTCGTGGCACCGGCGGCGCCGGTCGTGTCGATCGACACGACCGCCATGGACGATCTGGAGGAAGAGGAAGGCGTTCTCGACGAGGTCGAGGAGGATGAAGAGGAAGACTCGGCGGCAGGCGCCGGCGCCGCGCGCTCGGAAGACGAGAGCCGAGGCGACGGCAGCCGCAAGCGCCGGCGCCGGCGGCGGCGTCGTCGGGGCGGCGGGCGCGAGGACGGTGGGGCCGAAGGGACCGACGGGGCCGAGGCCGCC
>JALORM010000042.1 GCA_025458985.1 Paracoccaceae bacterium
ACCTTCGCGGGGCTGGAGGAGATCGGCGCGGACGAGGTGATGAAGGCGCTGGACCTGCCCGAGGACTGGCTGCGGAAGCTGGCCGAGAAGCACCTGACCCCGGAGGAAATGGCCGAGGTCGAGGCGCTGGGCGGCTTCGACAAGCTGATCGAGACGCTGAAGCAGCGCCTGGCCGAGCAGAAGGGCCGCCACCAGGGCGGATCGAAGTGGATCGGCACCGCCGGCACCTCGCCCTTCGGGGCCTATGGCTACAACCCCGAAGGCGTGCGCATCGGGCAGGACGGAAGCCGCCACCAGCGCGCCGTCAAGGTCTGGGACCGGCGCGAGTTCAGGGACTTCGACGACGACGTTGAACTGGGAACCCGGGCGATCAAGGTGGCGCTCCGGCGGCTGCGCAAGTGGGCGCGCGAGGGCGCGGCCGACGAACTGGACCTGCCCGGCACGATCCGCGCCACGGCCGAGCACGGCTGGCTCGACGTGCAGACCCGCCCAGAGCGGCGCAACGCGGTGAGGGTGCTCTTGTTCCTCGACGTCGGCGGCTCGATGGACGCCCATGTCCGCGCGGCGGAAGAGCTGTTCTCGGCCGCCCGCAGCGAGTTCCGGCATCTGGAGCACTTCTACTTCCACAACTGCCTCTACGAGGGCGTCTGGCGCGAGAACCGCCGCCGCTGGGACGCGCAGGTGCCGACCCACGAGGTCCTGCGCACCTACGGCCCGGGCTGGAAGTGCATCTTCGTCGGCGACGCCAGCATGAGCCCCTACGAGATCACCCACCCCGGCGGCGCGAACGAACACTGGAACGCCGAGGCCGGCGAGGTCTGGCTGCGCCGGGCGGCCGGGCAGTGGCCGGGGCACCTGTGGATCAACCCTGTGCCGGAACGGCACTGGGGCTACACCGAGTCGATCGGCCTGATCCGGCAGATCATGGGCGGCCGCATGGTGCCGCTGACGCTGGACGGCCTGACGCGCGGGATGCGGGACCTGGGGTCGTGACCGCCTTCGCCCGGCTCTGGCGCGCTCACCGGTGGCTGGTTGTGGCCTTCTGCCTTGCTTCGCTTCTGGCGCTGGGCTTCGGCGCGCGGTCGGTCCTGTCCTGGGTCTACTGGTCCGACCCCGCGCGCCGCGACGCGACCCTCGAGGGCTGGATGACACGGCTCGAACCCGGCGAGGGGCGGCGCCTGACACTCGCCGGTATCGCCGAGGCCCGCGGCGTGCCGCTGGCCGAGGTCGAGGAAGCCCTGATTGCCGCGATCCTCGCCGCGCGCGAAGGCCGATGACCGAGTGGCTTCTGGCGCTCGTGCCGGTCTGGGGCCTCTGGCTGGTCGGCGCCACGACCTTCCTGTCCTGCCTTGCGCTGCCGGTCCCGGCCTCGCTTGTGATGCTGGCGGCCGGCGGCTTCGCGGCAGCGGGGGATCTGGTGTTGTGGCAGGTAGCGGGGGCGGCCCTTGCGGGCGCGGTCGCGGGGGATCACGCCGGCTACCTGATCGGGCGCCGCGCAGGGGCCGCGGTCCTCGCGCGGCTGGCGCGGGCGCCTGCGCGGGCGGCGGCAGTGGCGCGGGCGCGCGCGACGCTGCATCGCAACGCGGCTGCAACGGTGTTCCTGTCGCGCTGGCTGCTGTCGCCGCTTGGCCCCTACGTCAACCTAGCAGGCGGCGCCACGGGGCTGCCGCTCGTGCGCTTCTCGCCGGCCGAGATCGCGGGCGAGACGCTCTGGGTCGCCGCCTACACGCTGCTCGGCTACGCCTTTGCCGACCGGATCGTGGCGCTGGGCGGCCTGCTGGGCAACGCGAGCGGCGCCCTTGCGGCCGGCGCGGTCGCGGTCCTGCTGGGCCTGAGACTGCGCGGCGCCCTGCGCGACCGTGCGACGTGACCAGCCCGCCCGGACCCGGCACCGATGCACAGCCTCTGTGCCTTGGCCCGCGCCGTGGCGCGGACTAGCTGACGGCGGAAAGGAGGGACGCCATGTCCGACCCGCTCGACCTGACCGCCCGCGAGGGGTTGCCCGACGCGTTGCGCGTCCTCCTGCAGGACTATCCGCGCGCCGCCTGGTCGCGGGACCCGAACTTCCACGGCCTGGTGTCGTTCTGGCTCGACCGGCACCTGATGTTCCGCCGGCTTGTCGGCGCCATGACCGACGATGCGCGGGCGTTCCTTGACCGGGGGATGGAGGCGCGCGCCTACGCCGGCCGGCTGGCGCGGCTGGGGCAGACCTTCGTCGCCGAACTGCACGGCCACCACGGGATCGAGGACGCGCACTACTTCCCCGTGCTCGCCCGCGCCGAGCCGCGGATCGAACGCGGCTTCGCGCTGCTTGAGGCCGACCACAAGGCGCTCGACCCCGAGCTTGCCGCCTTCGCCGGGGCCGCGAACGCGGTGCTGGGCGCCGTCGCCGCCGGTGCGCCCGCGGCCGACCACGGCGCGGCCTTCCTCACCCGGCTTGCCGCAATGGAGCGCCTGCTCGACCGCCACCTGACCGACGAGGAAGAGCTCGTCGTCCCGGTCATCCTCAGGCATGGCGAACGCGGGCTCGGCTGACCCGCGTCAGGGCGCCTCCTCCAGGGGCGCGTCGCCTTCGCGCGACACCAGCGGTGGCGGATCGACCATACGGCGACCGTCCCACATCGGCACGCCCGTCCTCTGGGCGGCCCGGCCGATCATGTGGCCCGCAATCGGTGCGGTCAGCAGGATGAACAGGATGGCGAGCAAGACCTTCGAGACGACCGCCAGCGTCCCGAACTGGACGGCCACGCCGGCAAGGATCACCGCCGAACCGAGCGTGCCCGCCTTTGTCGAGGCGTGCATCCGGGTGAAGACATCGGGCAGGCGCAGGACGCCAAGCCCCGCGACGAAGGCGAAGAAGCCCCCGAGAAGAATCAGCGTGCCGACGATCCAGGGGGTCATGGGTCGGTCCTTTCCTCGTCCTTCTCGTCGTCGATCGCCTGCCGGCGCTCGGCGAAGCGGGCCAGTGCCACGGTGGCCAGGAACCCGATCAGCGCCATGACGATGGCCACGTCGAGGAACGCGGAATCGCCAGAGAACAGCGCGAAGAGCCCGCAGAAGGCCACGATCAGGATCGTCATCATGTCGAGCGCCACGACCCTGTCGGGCAGGCTGGGCCCGCGGGCCAGGCGGATGAAGGCCAGCAGGACGGCAAGGATCACCATCACGAAGGTGATGTCGATCGCCACCAGCAGGAACTCGGGGCCGTTTGCGATCATTCCACGGCCTCCTTCACCATGCGGTCGAACCGGATCAGGCCGGCCGTCACCGCCTCGGGGTCGTCGGCGAACATCGCATGAACGATAAGCCGCTGCCTATCGGGCGTGACGTCCAGGCTGAGCGTCCCCGGCGTCAGCGAGATCAGGTTCGTCGTCAGCAGGATGCCGAACTCGGTCTGGACCGTCAGAGGCACTTCCAGGATCGTCGGGGTCGACTTGTGCTGCGGCGTCAGCACGTCCCAGACCACCTGGACCGAGGACAGCACCAGTTCGTAGAGGAAGAACACCGTCAGGCGCAGCACCCGGAAGGTGCGCAGGAAATAGCCCGACGTCTCGCCGAAGAGCGGCGAGGCGAGCCACAGCGCGCCGTAGCCAAGCGTGAAGCCGACCACGAGGCCCGGCAGCGTGAAGTTCGCGGTCAGCCCGGCCCAGGCGAAGGCCAGCGCGATGTTGATGGCAAAGAGGTTCATGGCAGCGCCTCCGCGACCTGGACCGGGACGGCCGGGCGGCCGCCGAGCACGGTCAGGATGTAGTCCTCGGGGTCGAGGAGCTGGCCGGCGGCGCGTTCGGCGAAGGCCACGAACGGCTCGGGGAACAGGCCGATCACGCAGGTCAGCGCCGCCAGCGCCGCGATGGGCACGATCAGGGCCCGGCGGTCGGCGGCCGGCAGCGACGACAGGCGCGGGTCGGTGCCCTCGGGGTGCGGTTTCCAGAACGCCTCGCCCCAGATCTTGGTCATCGAAAAAATCGTCAGCAGACCCACCGCCAGCGCCACGCCCGCGATGACCCAGTTGCCGGCCTCGAGGCTTGCCTTCACGAGGACGTACTTGGCCCAGAAGCCGCTGAGCGGCGGGAACCCCGCCAGACTGAAGGCCGGGATCAGGAACAGGACTGCGAGGAGCGGCGCGGTCTTGTAGAGCCCGCCGATGCGGCCAAGCTCGGTCCCCCCCGCGATCCGGTGCGCCACGCCCGAGACGAGGAACAGGTTCGCCTTCACGATGATGTGGTGCACCAGGTAGAAGACCGCCCCCGCCAGCGCCAGCGGCGTGTAGAGCGCGAGGCCAAGGATCATGTAGCCGATCTGGCTGACGATGTGGAACGACAGGATCTTGCGGAAATCCGTCTGCGCGGCCGCGCCCAGAACGCCCACCGCCATGGTGAAGCCCGCGACCCACAGGAGGACCGTGTGCGTGTAGCCCGTGTCGCCCGTGAAGATCAGCGTGAAGACCCGGATCAGCGCATAGACCCCGACCTTGGTCAGAAGCCCCGCGAAGACCGCCGAGACCGAGAAGGCCGGCGTGTGGTACGAGGCGGGCAGCCAGAAGAACAGCGGGAAGACCGCCGCCTTCACGCCGAAGGCCACCATGAACATCATCGCGACCACGGTGACGAGGCCCTGGTTCTCGACCTCGGGCACCGTCACGGCAAGGTCGGCCATGTTGAGCGTGCCGGTCATCCCGTAGAGAAGCCCGACCCCGGACAGGAACAGGATCGTCGAGACGAGGTTCAGCAGCACGTATTTCACGCCGCCGTCGATCTGCTCCTTCGAACCGCCGAGGACCAGAAGCCCGAACGAGGCGATCAGCATCACCTCGAACCAGACATAGAGATTGAAGAGGTCGCCCGTCACGAAGGCCCCGGTGACCCCGGCCAGCAGCACCTGGAAAAGGGCATGGAAGCCCAGGCGCTCCTGCCGTTCGGTGATGTCGCCGGTGGCGTAGACAGCGACGGCAAGGCCGGTGATCGCGGTGATGACGACCATCACCGCCGACAGCAGGTCCGCGGCCAGCGTGATGCCGAAGGGCGCGGGCCAGGCGCCCATCTGCGCGGCGACGACGCCCTCTTGCAGGACCGTGACCATCAGCGCCACCGAGGCGGCAAGCGCCAGCGCCGAACCCGCGACCGACACGCGCCGCCCCCAGGGGCCATTACGCAGCAGGAACGCGGCGACGGCTGCCGCGAAAGGGATGATGAGCGGCGCGGCGAGAAGCCAGCTCATGACCCGCCCTCCCGCGGTTCGGCCAGGCGCATCTCGTCGCTGTCGAGCGTGCCGAGCTCGGTATAGGCGCGCCAGGCCAGGACGAGGGCGAAGGCGAAAAGCCCGAAGCCGATGACGATCGCCGTCAGGACCAGCGCCTGCGGCAGGGCGTTGGCGACCGTGCCGAACGGTGCGTCGGCGCCCTCGGGGATCAGCGGCGGCTGCCCCGGCGTCAGACGGCCGGCGGCGAAGATGAGGAGGTTCGCGGCGTTCGAGATCAGGATCAGCCCGAACAGGAACCGCAGAATAGACTTGGCCAGCATCAGATAGACCGAGGCCGCGACCAGAAGCCCGATGAGGATGGCGAGAACGGCTTCCATCAGACCTCTTCCTCCAGCGCGAAGACGAGGCTCAGGATCGAGCCGAAGACCACCAGATAGACGCCCACGTCGAACACCAGCACCGAGGACAGCGGCAGGCCCTTGCTGTCTTCGGTGGCGCCGAGGAACAGCCACTGGCCGGTGAAGAAGGCATCGCCGTCCACTGCCGCCCAGACCCCGCCCAGCAGCGCGACGCCGAGGCCCGCGGCGGCCACCGTCTCGGGCGGGACCCGCAGTGCCTCGCGCGCCGAGGACGTGCCGCAGGCGATGGCGTAGATCACGAAGCCCACCGCGCCGATCAGCCCGCCGATGAAGCCGCCGCCCGGCTCGTTGTGGCCGCGCAGCAGCATGAAGACCGAGAAGACCAGCAGCAGAGCCACCAGGATGCGGCTGCCGGCCATCAGGATGACGGAGTTCATTCGCGGCCCTCCCGGCGGATACCCTTGATCAGGACGAAGGCCGACAAGGCCGCGATCAGCACGACCGCGATCTCGCCAAAGGTATCAAGAGCGCGGAAATCCACGAGGATCACGTTGACGATGTTGCGGCCGAAGGCCTCGGGCCAGGACGTCTCCTCGAACCAGGTGGTGAGCCGCCGGTCGAGCGGCACCTCCAGAACCAAGAGCAGGACCGCCGTGGTCGCCCCGCCGATCGCCACCGCCAGCACGGCATCGACCGGCCGGTGGATCACCCTGCCCTCGCTGTAGAGCCTGGGCATCCTCAGCAGCACGACCGCCACCAGAACGACGACGAGCGTCTCGACCAGAAGCTGCGTGATCGCCACGTCCGGCGCACCGTAGATGATGAACACCAGCGCGACGCCGATGCCCACAACGCCGAGCCCCGCGATGGCAGCCACGCGGGAACGGGTCAGCACCACCAGCGCCGTGCCGGCGACGATCAGGACGATCACCGCCCATTCCTTGGCCAGAAGCTGGGGCAGCGCCACCGCCGGCACGCCGATCCCGCGCGCCAGCATCGTGCCGCCGAGCGCCGCGAGGAAAGTGGCGAAGGTCAGCCGGAGGTAGACCCTGAGTTCCCCCGACTGCACGAGGCGCGTCTGCCAGCCCGCGAAGGCCTTGACGCCGTCCAGCACCCGGTCCCAGCCGCGGTCGAAGTGGACCGGGTTGCGCGCCTCGATGGCCGCAAGTCCGGCCCGCAGACGGTCGGAGGCAAGATAGAGCCCGAGCCCCAGCACGAAGGTCGCGATGCTGAGAAGCAGGGGCACGTTGACCCCGTGCCACAGCTTCAGCTCGTAGGGCGTGCCCGCCGGCAGGATCGCGACGACCGCCGGGTCGACCAGGACTGCGGCAAGGTCGGGCATGAGCCCGAACACAACCCCCAGCAGGGCAAGCGCGGCAGGGCCGATCCACATCGGCCAGGGTGCCTCGTGCGGGGTGGCGCCGGGCTCGAGTTCAGGCGTGCCGCGGCCCCAGAACGGCCGGAACGCCACGACAGCGGCGGCCGCGAACATCAGCGCATTGGCCGCCAGCACCGCGGCCACGACCACGTAGGGTTCGGATGCGACTGCCAGAATACCCTTGTATTTCAGCTCTTTGCCGATGAAGCCCAGGAAGGGCGGGAACCCCGCCATGGACAGCGCGGCGAGCCCCGCGGCGACGGTCGTGACAGGCATCGCGCGGGCAAGCCCGCCCGTGAGGCGCGACACCTCGCGGGTGCCGGTCGCGTGGTCGATGTTGCCAACCGCAAGGAACAGGCAGGCCTTGTAGAGCGAATGGACGATCAGGAAGGTCACGGCGGCGGTGATCGCCACGTCGACGCCCGAGGCAAGGAACAGCGTCAGCGTGCCAAGCGCCATGAGCGTGGTGTAGGCCAGCACCTGCTTCAGGTCGCTCTGCCTGAGGGCGAGGACCGAGGCGAAGACCGCGGTGAACGCGCCGAACACGGTCAGCGACCAGAACCAGGGCTCGGTCCCGCCAAGGCCCGGATGCATCCGCGCCAGCAGGTAGACGCCGCCCTTCACCATCGTCGCCGAATGCAGGTAGGCCGAGACCGGCGTCGGCGCAGCCATGGCGTTCGGCAGCCAGAAGTGCAGCGGGAACTGCGCCGACTTGGTGAAGGCCCCTGCCAGCACCAGGATCAGGATCGCCAGGTACCATGGGTGGTCGGTCAGCACGCCGGGTTGGGCCAGCACCTCGGACAGCTCGAAGCTGCCCGCGACGCTGCCGATCAGGATGAACCCGGCCAGCAGCGCCAGCCCCCCCGTCCCGGTGACCAGCAGCGCCTGCAGCGCCGACCGGCGCGACTTGGCGTCGGCGTGGCCGAAGCCGATCAGCAGGTACGAGGTGACGGTCGTCAGTTCCCAGAACACGAACAGCGCGATCAGGTTGTCGGCCAGCACCAGCCCCAGCATCGCCAGCATGAAGGCGGTGAGGTAGCCCATGAAACGGCCGTAGTGTTCGTGGCCCGACAGGTACTGCCCGGAATAGAGCATCACCACCGCGCCGATCCCCGAGATCAGCAGCGCGAAGGTCAAGGACAGCCCGTCGATCAGGAACGACAGCGAGACCCCGAGCGAGGGCACCCAGTCCCAGGCAAGGCGCACCGTGCCGCCGGCCGCCACGGCCGGCAGGTGCCCTGCCGCCCAGACGAAGATGACGACCGGCAGGACCGCGGGCGCAAACGCCCTCAGCCGCCAGTCCGTTCCGTGCGCTGCCGCCATTCCGATGCCTGTCCCGAGCCGTTTTGCTTCTATCTGGCGTCGCCCCGACGCACGTCCAGTGTCAAAGGGTTACCGGCGACACGAACCCGGGCGGCTTTACCGCGACGACCGAGCAGCCGACCCGCCCGAGGATCGTCTCGGCCGTGTTGCCGATCACCACACCGGCTATCCCCGTGCGGCCTACCGTCCCCATGACGATGGTGTCGATGCCCGCCTGCCGGGCGTGTTCCGGGATCACGTCGCCCGGAACGCCCTTGAGATGCAGGACGTTCCGCACCAGTCCGTCGGCCGGCACCTCGGCCAGCGCGGCCTCGAGCCGCGCGAGGCTTTGCAACCGTTCCCGCTCCACGATCCGGTCGACCTCGCCCGGCACCAGTTCGTAGCGCCCCGAGCGCAGCAGCCCCTCGCCTTCGACCCGCCAGACCGCCAGCACGTCGACCGAGGCCCGGTCGCGCGTGGCAAGTGCGCGCGACAGGTCAAGCACCAGTCGGTTGAGCTCGCGCCGCGCCTCGTCGCCCTCCCCGGTATCGGGGTCGATGCAGGCGAGGATGCGGCGCACCGCGGCCGCCGTGTCGTCCTGCACGATCCAGACCGGGCAGGGACACTTGCGCATCAGGTGCAGGTCCGGGCCGCGATAGGACCCGGCCAGCCGCGAGGCGCCGGTATGCTGGCCCTTAAGCACCAGATCGTGCCCGTCGCGCAGCACCCTGCGGATGATCGCGACATAGGCGGTCCCCTCGTCGACGGCAGCCGCGGCTTCGACACCCGCCTCGCGCGCCCCGGAGGCGAGCGCCTCGACCCGGGCGACCATCTCGGCGCGCGACTGCGCCTCGATCCGGGCGCCGACCCCGTCGGGAAGGGCCGCAAGCAGGCGTTCGATCGCGCCGGGAGGCCCGCCCGCCACGTCAAGGAAGGTCAGACGCGCTCCCGTCTCGCGCGCGAGCCTCAGCGCACAGGCCACCGCGGCCTCGTGCCGGCTTTCGTCCTCGACGACGACCAGGATGTTGCGGAACCGTTGCATCGCGCTCAGATGGGGCGGCGAGGCCGATTGGTCCAATCGAAAGTTCTTCCGCTTCTGATAGAGAATGTCTATCAGGACCCATGCCCACCCTGCAGCAGCTTCGTTACCTCGCGGCCCTGGCCGAGACCCTGCACTTCCGCCGGGCCGCCGAGGAATGTCACGTCACCCAGCCCACGCTTTCGGCGCAGGTCAAGGAACTGGAGGCGCGGCTCGGCACGGTGCTGGTGGAGCGCGGCCACGGCAGCGTCGTGCTGACCCCCGCCGGGCGCGAGATCGCGGCACGCGCGCGGCTTGTGCTGCGCGAGGTGGCCGAGATCGTGGCCCTTGCCCGCGCCGCGGGGCGCGAGCCCCTTTCGGGCACGCTGCGCCTGGGCGTGGTCCAGTCGCTCGGGTCATACCTGATGCCGCATCTGGTGCCCGACCTCCGGCGCCGGTTCCCCGATCTCAGGCTGTACCTGCGCGAGGGGCTGCCGAAGGCGTTGCTGGGCCAGCTGGCCGACGGGGCGCTCGACCTGCTGGCCTTTCCGCTGCCGGTCTCGGAACGCGACACCGAGGCCGCGCGCCTCTTCCGCGAACCGCTGCTGCTGGTCGCGCCGTCCGACCACGCGCTCGCCCGGCGCTCCAGCGTGGCCCCTGCCGACCTGCGCGGCGAGACGATCCTGGCGCTGGAACCGGGGCATCAGCTTTACAACCAGGTCCGCGATCTCTGCGCAGCCATCGGGGCCGAGCTCAGCCACGACTACGAAGGGACCAGTCTCGACACGCTGAGGCAGATGGTCGCGATGGGCATGGGCCTGTCGCTTCTGCCCGCGCTCTACGTCCGGTCCGAGGTGGCGCGCGAGACGCTGGTCGCGGCAAGGCCGCTGGACGGGCCGACCCCTGCGCGGGTCATCGGTCTCGTCTGGCGCCGCGGCAGCGTGCGGGGCGAAGCCTACGGCACGCTGGCCGCAGCAATCCGCGACATCCTGAGGGCGCGTGTCCCCGAGGTGACGGTGCTCGACTGACGCGCGCGGCGCGCGCCGGTCCGGTCAGGGCGCCGTGCCCTCGCGGGCCCCGCGCACCATCTCCTCCAGTTCGGCCTGCGGCACGTAGCCGAAAAGCGCCTGGGTGCCGATCACGAACGAGGGCGTCCCGGTGAAGCCAAGCGTCTTGGCCAGGCTCGACGAGACCGCGATGTGCTCGTCCACCTCGGGCGACGCCATGTCGGCCTTGAGCCGTTCGAGGTCGAGCCCGACCGACTGGGCGATGCGCAGCACCGCCGCCTCGTCCCCTCGCCCAGGATCGGCCATTCGCGCTGCACCAGCCGCACATTGCCATCCGCCGCCAGCAGGCCCTTCACGTCGGTCGCGGCGCGCTTGCAGTAGGGGCAGTTGTAGTCGAAGAACTCGACCACCGTGACATCGCCGTCGGGATTGCCCAGCACCGGGGCGTTCGGGTCCTCGGTCAGTTCGGAGGTCAGGTCGGAGATCGCGCTGCGGGTCGCCTCGGCCTGTGCCGCCTCCTCGCGCTCGCGCAGGATCTCGACGGCCTCCATCACGATCTCGGGGTTCTCGAGGATCGCCTCGAGCGCCAGCCGCTTGACCTCGTCGGGGGTGAGGTCCTGCGCCAGCGCCGGCTGGGCCACGGCCAGCGCGGCCGCCAGGGCAAGGGGTCGAAGAAGCATGCGTCAGTTCCCTTCGGAAGTTTCGGCCGCGGTGCGCGCGCGCTGGATGTCCTGCACCCGACGCGGCCAGGTCGATCTGATATAGCCCAGCACCGCGGCGATGTCTTGGTCGCTCAGCACCTCGCCGAAGGCAGGCATGGCAGAGACGAAGCCGCTCACCCCGCGCCGCGCCAGCGTCTCGGCCCCGCCCAGCCGGACATAGTCGGTCAGAAGACCGTCTCCGTGGTGCCAGGTGTGGCCTGTTTCGTCGTGCGGCGGCGCGGGATAGGTGCCGTCGGGGTTCGGCCGCTGCCAGCCGGGCTGACCTTCCAGCGCCGCGCCGTGGCAGGCCGCGCAGTGTTCGGCATACAGGCCGGCGCCGTGGTCGCCCGCCGGCGCCGGCGTAGCCGGGGCCAGAAGGACTGGAATGATCGCCGCAATACGCCTCATGGCCCAGCGGTGTCCTGCAGGGCGCGGCGCGTCAATCGCCCAGACCTGCCCGGCCGCTCACGATCGGGTGAGCGTGGGGAACCGACCTGCCCGGATTTCCTTTGTTTTGCCATGATCTGCGCGTTATCTTTCGCGCAAGCGAAGCAAAGGGGCACCCGACGATGCTGACCCGCCGCCAGTACCTTGCGCTGTCTGCCGCCGCCGTGGCGACAGCGGCCCTGCCCGCCCAGGCCCAGCAGGTCCAGCCGCAGCCTTTCGCGCTGTCCGCGCACCTCGCTCCGGTGACGGTGCGCACCCGCGCGGGGCTTGAGCCGGGGCAGCTGATCGTCGTCACCTCGGAACACTACCTCTACTGGGTGACCGAACCCGGCCGGGCGCTGCGTTACGGCGTGGCCGTCGGCAAGGAGGGGCTGAATTTCCGCGGAACGGCGGTGATCGGACGCAAGGCCGAGTGGCCGTCGTGGAAGCCCACCCCCGAGATGATCGAGCGCAACCCCCGCTATGCCCGCTACGCCGACGGCATGCCGGGCGGCCCGGGTAACCCGCTCGGGGCGCGCGCGCTCTACCTTTATCGGAACGGCAACGATACCGCCTTCCGCATCCACGGCACGACCGAGCCCTGGTCGATCGGCCGGTCGGTGTCGAACGGATGCATCCGCATGCTGAACGAACACGTGACCGAGCTTTACCAGAAGGTCCCGCTTGGCACCCGGGTGACGGTCTACTGACGCCTATTCCGCCGCGTCCCGCTTGGCCCCCGGCACCGCGCCGAGCGCCACGGCGGCATCGTACTGGCTGAGGAAGACCTGCCCGGTCAGCGCGTCGAGGAAGTGCGTGCGCTGGAGCGCATCCATCACCGGCCCCTTCACCTCGGACAGGTGCAGCCTGAGCCCCATGTCGCGAAGGCGGTGGTTGATCGCCTCGAGGCTTTCCAGCGCCGACATGTCGATGGTGTTTACCGCCGAACACATCAGCACCACCTCGCGCACCGGGCAGCCGTCGGTGACGCGGGCCAGCACGTAGTCCTCCAGGAACCGCGCGTTGGCGAAGTAGAGGCTCTCGTCCACCCGGATCGTCAGCACCTCGGGCACGGTGAAGACCTTGTGCCGCAGGATGTTGCGGAAGTGCTGCGTGCCCGGCACCAGCCCCACCTCGGCAATGTGGGGGCGCGAGGATTTCCACAGGAACAGCAGGATCGACAGCAGGACGCCGGTCGAGACCCCGGCCTCGACCCCGGCAAGCAGCGTCACCGCCACCGTGCCAGCCACCGCCGCGAAGTCGCCCTTCGAATAGACCCAGGTGCGCCTGAGCACCCCGAAGTCGACAAGGCTGAGGACCGCGACGACAATGGTCGCGGCCAGCGTCGCCTTCGGCAGGTGGTAGAGCAGCGGCGTCAGGAACGCCGCCGCCACCAGCAGGCCGACGGCGGTGAAGGCGCCTGCCGCCGGGGTGGCGGCGCCGGCGTCGAAGTTCACCACCGACCGCGCGAAGCCGCCGGTCACCGGATAGCCGCCGGTCAGCGAGCCTGCGATGTTCGCGGCGCCGAGGCCGATCAGCTCCTGGTCGGGCACGATCCGCTGGCGGCGCTTGGCGGCCAGCGTCTGCGCGACCGACACCGACTCGACAAAGCCGATGACCGAGATCAGCAGCGCCGAGCCCGCGAGCGAGACCCAGACCTCGGGCGAGAACGAGGGCAGCGTCAGGGGCGGCAGGCCGCCGGGCACCTCGCCCACCACGGCGACGCCGCGCGCCGCAAGGCCGAAGGCCCAGGCCAGCGCCGCCGTCGCCGCGACCGCCGCGACGGGCCCCGCCTTCGCAAGCAGGTCGGCGGGCCGCGGCTTCAGCCCGGCGCGGACCAGAAGCGGCTTCAGCCCCTTGCGGACCCAGAACAGGAACGCCGTCGCAGCAACGCCGATGCCAAGCGTCAGCAGGCTGATGTCGCCAAGGTTCGCCCCGAGGTTGCCCAGCATCTCGGGCAGCGTCTGGCCGCCCCCGCGGATACCGAGAAGCGTCGCGACCTGGCTGGTGGCGATCAGGATCCCGCTGGCCGTGATGAAGCCCGCGACGACCGGGTGCGACAGGAAATTGGCGATGAACCCCAGCCGGAAAAGCCCCATGGCCAGCAGGATCAGCCCCGACAGGAAGGCCAGCGTGATCGCCGCGGCGGCGTATTCGGCGGTGCCGGGCAGCGCGAGGTTGCCAACCGCCGCCGCCGTCATCAGCGACACCACCGCGACCGGCCCCACCGCCAGCGCGCGGCTGGTGCCGAAGACCGCGTAGGCGACAAGCGGCAGGATCGAGGCATAGAGCCCCATCTCGGGCGGCAGCCCCGCCAGCAGCGCATAGGCCAGAGACTGCGGGATCAGCATGATCGTGACGATCACCGCCGCGACGAGGTCGTTTGTCGCCGTCTCGGAAGAATAGGTCCTGGCCCAGTCGAGGATCGGCAGGAATCGTCTGAACCGGTCGGAGGTGCGCATCGGAGCCTCGGGCAAACACATGCAAATGTATGCATGTATACTTGGCGCAATCCAGGCCCGGGTTCAAGCCCCCCGGTCACCCGCCTGTGGCGCCACCCTGCGGCACCCCCGGCACGCTGGCAAGGAACTCTGCTACTGCCGATATCTCCTCGGGGCGCACCTCGTGGCCGCCGTCGTGCCAGAGCACCTCGACCGAGGCGCCATCCTCGCGCAGGTGGCCGGCCAGCGCCTCGGTCAGCGGCGCCGGGCAGATCGGGTCGCGACGTCCCGCGGTGATGAGCACCCGCATCCCAGCGAGGTCCGCCGGCGCGGGCCGGAACGGGATCAGCGGATGCATCAGCACCGCGGCGTCGAACAGCCCCGGTGCCGCCCAGAGGACCGAGGCCAGGATGTTCGCACCGTTGGAGTAGCCCAGGCCGACCATGGCCGACGGCGACAGCCGCGCCTTCTGCCCGTCGAGGAACCCCACCATCGCCGCCGTCCGGGCGGCGAGGTCCTCCATGTCGTACACGCCCTCGGCCCTGCGGCGGAAGAACCTGAGCGCGCCGTGCTCGCTGACGTCACCGCGCGGCGCGATGTGGCCGGCCCCGGGCATGAGTTCGGCCGCAAGGCCAGCGAACTGCCGTTCGCTGGCGCCGGTGCCGTGGAAGCTGACCAGCAGATCGGCACCGGGGCGGGTCCGCTCTTCGAGGAAGACGTAGCTCACCGCCGCCTCACGCCGCGATCGGATCGAGGTTGGCCTCGAGCCAGGGGCGCAGGTGCTCGTGCTGACGCGGCAGCTTCAGCGCCTCGCCCAGGTGTGCCACCTCTTCGTCGCGGGCAAAGCCCGGCTCGTCGGTCGCCACCTCGAAGAGGACACCACCGGGCGTCCGGAAGTAGATCGCCCAGAAGTAATCCCGGTCGATCGGGCGCGTCACGCCGTAGCCGGTGTCGGCGATGGCACGGCGCACGGCGTCCTGGGCGGCCCGGTCCCGGACCGCGAAGGCGATGTGGTGCACCGACCCCGCGCCCTGCCGCGCAGGCTGGGCGCCGGGATGCTCTTCGAGGTCGATCACATGGGCGCCGTTGCCGCCTTCGCGCAGGAAACGGGTTACGGTCTCGTCGCGGCCTGCCTCGGCATAGCCCATGAAGCGCAGAAGCTCGGCGGTCTGGCCGGTGCTGCGCAGCCTCAGCGAGGCGGAATGGAACCCGCGGATCGCCTCGTCCACCCCGACCCCGCCCCCGGTCCAGGGCGCGCGGCCGTCGCCCGGCTGTTCCACCAGCGCGAAACCGTCGCCGTCGGGGCCGGTGAAGCGCAGCTGGGCCTGCCCGAAGCGCGTCCCGCGGCCCAGACCGCCGACGCCCATGCCTTCAAGCCGGGCCTGCCAGAACGGCAATGCGCCCTCGGGCACCGCAAAGACCGTGGTGCCCACCTCGCCCGCACCGCGCTGGCCGCGGGCGATGTTTGGGAAGGGAAAGTAGGTCATCACCGAGCCCGGGGTGCCCACCTCGTCGCCGTAGTACAGGTGATAGACGTCCGGCGCATCGAAGTTGACGGTCTTCTTGACCCTGCGAAGGCCGAGAACGTCGGTGAAGAAGCTGTTGTTTTCGTTGGCATCCCGCGCCATCGAGGTGACGTGGTGAAGGCCTTCGATCTGGTCGAGCATCGGTCTCTCCCGAATTCGGCGGGCCGTCGCGGCCCGGGTTCTGACGGGAAGATAACGCGCGGGCCGCTTCGATAAACGCCGGGCCCCGCACAGGAACGGTGCGGAGCCGCAGGGCTCAGCCGGC
>JALORM010000460.1 GCA_025458985.1 Paracoccaceae bacterium
CAGGATTGCACGCTGAACCTCCGCGCGGGCGAGATCGCGGGACTTGTCGGGCCGTCCGGCGCGGGCAAGACGACGCTCGCCGACATCCTTGCGGGGTTCCTCGTGCCGGACCGCGGGCACCTTGTCATCGACGGGCGCGCGCTCGGCCCCGCCGATCTGCCCCGCTGGCGGGCCTCGGTCGGATACCTCCCGCAGGACGCGTTCCTGCTGCCCGCGACGATCCGTGAGAACCTCCTTGCCGCCGCGCCCGGCGCAACGGGCGCCGAGATCGACGCCGCGATCGAGCTTGCGGCGGCCGACTTCGTCCACCGCCTGCCGCAGGGGCTTGCGACCCAGGTCGGCGACCGCGGCGCGCTTCTGTCAGGGGGCGAGCGCCAGCGCATCGCGCTGGCGCGGGCCTTCCTGCGGCGGCCCCGCCTTCTGATCCTCGACGAGGCGACCGCCGCGCTCGACGGGGAATCCCAGGCACGGGTCGCCGCCGGGTTGCGCGGGCTTCGTGGAGAGACCACGGTCCTGACCATCGCGCACCGCCTGTCGATGGCGGCGGTCGCCGACAGGGTGCATGTGCTTGAAGCCGGCCGCATCGTCGAAAGCGGCGCCTGGGCCGACCTCATTGCTTCCCCCGGAAGCCGGCTGGCGGCCCTGGCCGCCGCCGAGGCGGGCGAGATCGCCGACACAGGGGCTCCGGAGGCCAGAGCCGGCAGGCCGATGGCCCCGGCCGCGGAGTAGCGGCCTGCCACCTTCATCCGGCCGGATCAGCGGCTCAGGGCGCGATCTTTCCGGGACTGCCCTTGCGGGATGCGGTCCCTTCCGGGGCGCTGCCGTCCTGGACGCGCCGCCGCCGGGCCTCGGCCGCAGCCATGCCTGCAAGCCAGGCGAGGTAGAGCCCCTGCCCGGCCAGCAGCGTCGCGACGCCCAGGCCGAAGATCGCCCAGCCGGACAGACCCGCTGCCCAGGCCGCGAGGACAACGACGACCGTGATGCCGGCGATGCCGGTCAGTACTGTCACGATATGCAGCTGACAGCCTCCCCCCGCCAGTCGCAGGCCTCCGCCTCCCATCGGGCCATTGTCGGGCAACAGGCGCCGTCGCGCAAGCGCCGATACGGCCGCAGGCACGCGGTGTCGCTGGCGAGGGGTCCGGGGGGTGCCGTCAGGCCGCGCGGTAGGCCACGAGGTAGGACGCCGCGCTTGGCGCCTCGCTCCATTCGGCAAGGTCTGCCGCCCGCACCCGGTTCAGCACCACGCCGGCGACGCGCTCGGCCAGAACCGGATCGGTCGAGATCGCCTCGGTCAGCCCCTCGGCCGAGGTGCGCCCGGCACGCGCCACGACGACAACGCGGGCAAGCGCCCGCATCGGCGCCTTGGCCTCGACGAAGGGCGTCAGCGGGGGCAGGTCGACGAGGATGTGGTCGTAGCGCTCGCGCGCCTCGTCGATCATCATGCGGAAGCCGCGCGCCGCCAGCACCTGCGCCGCCCGGCCGGGCGAGACGCCGGCCAGGCAGGGCAGCACCGACAGCCCCGGCTCGGCCGTCCGGCGGACGGCCTCAGCCCAGGGTGTCGTGCCCAGCACCGCCTCGGCGAGGCCCGGCCCGGTCGTCGCACCGATGGCGCGGCTCAGCGCGGGGCTGCGCGGGTGGGCGTCGATCAGCAGCACCGTCGCGCCGCCCTGCGCGAGCGCGGCGGCCAGGTCACGGGCGAGCGTGGTCTTGCCCTCGCCGGGGTTGAGCGAGGTGATCCCGATCGCCCGGCCGCCGACCGCGCCGCCGGGCCTGAGGTCAAGCGCAAGGCGCAGGCCCTGCACCGCCTCGGCATAGCGCAGCGCCCCCTGCCCGCGTGGCCCCAGCGCCGGCGCCGGCGCCCCGGCCGCGCGCCGCCCGGACCAGAACACCGCGCTGCCGACCTCGAGCTTGCCGCGCCGGCCGGCCTGCGGCTCGGCACCTGTCCCGGGGCGCGCCGCGCGGGAAGGGGCCGAGATCACTTCCGGCACGTAGCCCAGGAACTCCTGCCCGGTCAGGCGGCGCACGTCCTCGCCGGTGTTCAGAAGCCCCCGCCCGCGCCATTCGCGCAGCGCGGCCAGCGCCACCCCGATCATCAGGCCAAGGAGGATGGCCGCGCCAAGCACGCGGCTGGCGCGCGGCCCCTGCGCGGCGCGGGGCACCTCGGCAAGCGCGAGGATGCGCACCGTCGATACCGGAAGCGAGCGCGCCTGCTCCACCTCCTCGGCGCGGGCAAGCAGCACCTGGTACAGCGAGGACAGCGTGGCGGCCCGCTGTTCCAGCGCCCGCAGCTCGACCTGGGCGCTGCCGGCGGCCGCACTGTCGCCGAGCGCGTCGCCGAGGCTGTCGCGCAGCGCGCCGACACGGGCCTCGGCCACCGCCAGCTCGCCCCGCGCACGTTCCAGCCGCTGCGCCAGCGCCACCCGCAGCCGCTCCACCGCCTGGGCGACAGCCTGCTGGAGACGCCGGGCCTGGGGATGGTCCGCGCCGAAAGCGCAGTCTCGTAGGCGGCCGCCAGCGCGCGGGCGCGCGCCGCCTCGGTCACCGCGGTCGACAGGTCGGCGTTCAGCCGGCGCACCGCCTCTTCGGCCAGGAACACGCCGCCGGTGGAGACGAGGCCCTTCTCGGCCCGGAACGCCTCGGCCGCTGCGGCCGCGGCCTGTGCGGCGGCGCCGGCCTGCGCCAGACGCCGGTCCAGCCACTCCGCCGCCCGCGCGGTGGTCTCGGCGCTGGCGCCGAAGACGTCCTCGACATAGGCCTCGGCGAAGCCGTTGGCGACGGTCGCCGCCAGGACCGGATCGTGCGAGCCGTAGCTGACCGACAGCGCCGCGCTGCGCCCGATGCGGTTGACCCCGAGGTTCTGCCGCAGGAGCCGCCCCAGCTGGGTGATCCGCGCGGCCTGCCGCGCCGCCTCGATGTCAGCCTCGCTGGGTTCCGGGGATGTCCCCGCCGCGACGCCCGGCGCGGCCGGTGGCGCGGGCCGCAGCAGGTCCAGCGGCAGGCGTACGAGCCCGACAAGACCGCCCACGACCCGGCCCGCCAGCGACTGCGGCGGATGGGTCAGGCTTTCGACCTGTTCGGGCGTCAGCCGGGCGGCGACTGCCTCGGCCACCGCGTCCGACAGCAGCACCAGCCGGGCGTTCTCGACCGCCGCCTCCGACATCCGCCGCCCGTCGAGCGAGGCGATCTCGGCCACCGCGGGGTTGACCTCGGCGTCGAGCAACACCGCCGAGGCGGCCTGGTAGCTGCGCGGCGTGGTGGCAAGGTAGACGATCCCGAGCCCCAGCAGCACGGCCAGCGGCCAGAGGATCGCCCTGCGCCGGCGGCGGGCGATGGCAACAAGCTGGCCGATGTCGATCGACCCGCCCCGCCCGGGTTCGCCGGGATCGAGCGCGTTGGGGCTTTCGGCGATCCTCAGTCCAAGCTGGTTCATGCGCCTGCCTCTCCTGACTGGCCGTAGGGCTCGATGCGGCCCACTCCGGCCAGCTCGGCAAGGGCGCCCAGGTGCAACGC
>JALORM010000461.1 GCA_025458985.1 Paracoccaceae bacterium
CATCCGGATCGAGCCCTGGCTGCGCGACCCGCAGGGCCGCTACTTCGGCGGCAACGACATGGCGCTGACGCCGGACGCGCTGATCCGGCTGGGCGAGGCGTATCGCACCGGCGGCGGCGGCGTCGTCAGCGCTGGCTGGATCGACGAAGCCTGGACGCCGCGCACGCGCTCGCCGTTCTCGCGCGATGACTACGGCTATGGCTGGTTTCTCCGCGAGGCCGCGGGGCTGAGGGTCGCCTACGGTCGCGGCTACGGCGGCCAGATGCTGTGGGTCGTGCCCGAGGCGGGGATCACCGCCGTCGCGATCTCGGACCCCACCCTGCCCGCCCGGTCCGAAGGGCATGCCCGCCTTCGCCTGACCCTCACGCCAGAAGGTCGCCCAGCACCATCGCCATGACCTTGGCGCTGTCGGCCATGTCGTCGATGCCGACCCATTCGTCGGGCTGGTGCGCGAGGTCGAGGATGCCCGGCCCGTAGGCGATGCAGTTCGACAGCCGCCCGATGCGGTCGATGTGCTTCTGGTCGTAGGTACCGGGGCTGACGACGTAGTCGGGCCGCCGGGCCAGCACCCTCTCGATCGCCGCGGCGGTGGTGCGCACGATGGGCGCGTCCTCGGCGGTCATCGTGGGCTGCACCTCGAACAGGTCGCGCACCTCGTAGGCGAAGCTCGGGCGCTGCGCCTTCACCCGCTCCAGCAGCGCGGTGACCTCGCGCTTCACCTCGGCGATGTCCTCCTCGATCAGGAAGCGGCGGTCGATGACGATGCGGCAGCGGTCGGCGACGCAGGGCGCGGGCAGGCCGGTGTAGTCGGCGTCCTGTTCCGCCTCGCCGCCATGGATCGAGTTCACGTTGAGGGTGGACTGGCGCGCGCCCTCGGGCACCACCGGCATCGCCGTGCGCTTGCCGGCGAGAAGCGGGTAGAGCGTGCGCTCCATCTCTTCCAGCACAGCGCCCATGTGGCGGATCGCGCTGTCGCCCAGGAACGGCATCGAGCCGTGGGCGATGCGTCCCTTCGTCTCGATCTCGGCCCACCAGACGCCGCGGTGGCCAAGACAGATGCGATCCTTGTTGAGCGGTTCGGGGATGATGACGTGCTGCACCCTCTCGGGGCTGAACCGGCCCCGTTCGGCCAGGTATGCGACGCCGCCGTAGCCGCCCGATTCCTCGTCCGCCGTGGCGCTGATCTCGACCGCGCCGCGGAAGCCCGGGCAGGCAGCCAGGAACGCCTCGGCGGCGATCACGCTGGCCGCCAGCCCGCCCTTCATGTCGCAGGCGCCGCGGCCGTAGACGCGGCCGCCCCTGACCTCGCCCCCGAAGGGATCGACGGTCCAGCCGTGGCCGACCTCGACCACGTCGTGGTGGCTGTTGAAGTGCACGCAGTCGCCGGGCGCGGCACCCTCGCGCCGGGCGACAACGTTCCAGCGCGGGTGCTTCGCACTGTCGGCCGGCGCGCCCTCGGCGCGGATGAGTTCCACCGCGAAGCCCGCCTTCGCCAGCCGCTCGGCCAGATATTCGCAGATCTCCAGATAGCAGCGCCCGGGCGGGTTCAGCGTGGGGATACGGATCAGGTCCTGCGTCAGCCGCACCAGGCTGTCGCGGCGGGCATCCACTTCGGCGGCAAGGCGGGCATCGCGATCCATCTGGCCGAAGCCTAGGCGCGCCCGTGCAGCGCTGCAACAACCCCGCGAAACCGGATGACGCACCCGATGTCTTTTGCCATAACATTCCCATGTTGGACGACGGGCAATTGCCTGGGGAGAGGAGTTTCAGATGGCCGATTTCGACGCGCAGATCAGGGAAAGCCAGGCACAGGTCGCCCAGGCGCAGGCGAAGATCAGCGAGATCACGAGCAGGATCGAATCCGCGCGGCAGAGGCTCAAGTCGGGCGACGACGCGATCATCGACATCGAGAACGCCACGCTGCAGGACGTGCACGCGCATACCGAGCTGATGAACGCCAACATCGCCGAGCTGATCATGGGCCTCGACGACGTGACGGCGGGCTTTTCGAAGGACTTCGACGAGATGCGGTCGAAGACCACGATGGAAAGCGTCGTCGGCTTCTTTTCAAGCGCGAAGTCCGAGTCGATGCGGCAGGAGCGGATGCGCACCGCATCGGTGGACGACAAGCTGCAGGACCTGATCGGCAAATCCGACATCATCGTGAAGCTGCTGCAAGGGCAGCTCGACACGCTGAACCACCACAAGGCGAAGGTCGAGGGCAACCTGGGCGAGACGCTGGCCGAGCGCGAGACGACGGTGGGCGAGCTGGAATCCGTGCGCGCCGAGATCGAGGCGATGGACCCCCGCATCATCGAGCTCGAGAACAAGATCGCCGTCGAACAGGACGCGGCGGCGCGGACGAAACTGGAAACCGAGCTGGCCGCGCTGAACGCCCAGCACAACGATCTGGTCCAGCAGGAGCAGGTGAAGCTGGCGAAAAGCCAGACGCTGGAGCGCTACATCGAGAAGGGCAAGACCTGGGTCGACAGCCTGCAGAACCAGGCGGCGACGCAGATGGTGCTGATCAACAAGCTGCAGACCGACACCAAGCAGCGGGTGGTTCTGTATGACGCGCTGACGAAGTCGCTGAAGACCGCCCAGCAGCAGGATGTCGCGCACCGGATCAACGAGATCGGCGTGCAGACCGACAAGGAGGCGCAGGCGGCGATGGCCGCGATCGGCAC
>JALORM010000043.1 GCA_025458985.1 Paracoccaceae bacterium
TCCTCAAGAGCATCAAGGCCGCCGGCGCGCTCCACGCCGAATTCGAGGTCCGCTGACCGACGCCGCCTGCAGGCCAGCCTGCGGAGGAAGGTGGCGCCGAGAACGCCGCATTGACGACCCGGCAGAAGGCGCGCTGTACCGCGAAGGCGCAGCCCTCCCCCGCAGAGCCTCATGGCCCCATGCGGCATGACGCGCGCCCGGGCGTGGCAGATGCGGCAAGGGCGGGAGGGATCGCTCCGATCAGCGCGCCGGACGGCGCGGCACGAGCTTCCCTCTGGTTGCAGCGCGACTCCGCCGGGCGGAAGCCCGGGCGCAGCAGCGGCCCGCCTGTGCGACGGCAAGCCGGATATGGCCCGCCGACGGCAGGGGCTGGACCCCGCCGGGGGGAAGCCCCAGGATGTCTTTGCGACAGGCTGTCCGCGCCGCTTGGATCAACGAAGGCGTCACCCGATTGCGGGCGCGAAGAGCCAGGAAGTCGGGCTCCTGCGGCGCATCACGAAGTCCCGCGGCGGCTTCGGACTGCGGTGGGGCTGATCGCTCCACTGGGCGGCCGGCCCGGCGCTTGGACATGACGCTGCGACGCGCAGGCAGGTTCATTCGGGAGTGCCGTGCGCATGGAACGCCCGCGGGGAGGACCGTGGCCCTCTCAGAGGTAGCTTCGCACCAGCTCGGCGACCACGAAGAAGGCCAGCTTGAACGGCATCGAGACGATGGCGGGGGGCACCATCATCATGCCCATCGACATCAGGATGGCGGCCACCACGAGGTCGATGATCAGGAAGGGCAGGAAGATCAGGAATCCGATCTCGAAGGCCCTTTCGATCTCGGAAAGCAGGAACGACGGAACCAGCACCGACATCGGCGCCTCGGGCGCGAGCGCGGGGAGGGCCGCACCGGCGGGCACGCGCAGGGCGGCGAGGCCCTCGAAGGTCTCGGGCTCGATCCGCGCGGCCATGAAGGCCCGGAACGGCTGCAGCGCAAGCGGCAGCGCTTCCTCGGCGGGCAGGGTGCCCTCGGTCAGCGGCTGCAGCCCGGCAACCCAGGCCTCGGTGAAGACCGGCTCCATCACGAACCAGGTGAGAAACAGCGCCAGGCTCACGATCAGCATGTTCGGCGGAGCCTGCTGGAGGCCGATGGCCATCCGCAGGATCGACAGCACCGTGACGACGAAGGGAAAGCAGGTGAGCATCACCGCGAGCCCCGGCACGAGGCTCAGGAGGGTGATGAGCGCGATGAGCTGGATCGAGCGTTCGGCCAGCGACCCGCCTTCGCCCAGCGACAGGGTGATTTCCTGTGCCGCCGCCGAGCCGGCGGCCAGAAGCAGGGCCGCGAGCGCGAGCGGCGCCGCCTTTGCCGCCAGGGCCAGCGCGCGGGAGACGGAAGCCCGCATCGCCTAGAGCGAGTCCTTGATCGAGGCAAGCTCGGTGAGGCGGACGGCCAGTTGCCCCGCGCGGTCGCCGTCGAGCTCCTCGAGCTCACCGCGCCCGATCAGGCGGTCTCCGACATAGAGCTCGACCGGGTCGTCGACCCGCCGGTCGAGCGGCAGGACCGACTCCGGCCCCAGCCGCAGGAGGTCGCGCACCAGGGGTCGGGCGCGACCGACCGAAATGGTGATCTCGATCGGAACCTGGGCGAACGGGGTCTGAAGGTCGGCCTGGCGGGGCCGTCCGGGATCGGATGGGTCATCCATGGTGCGCGTGCCTTTCTGGCGACTGGTTCAGGAAATCGGCGACATGGCCGCGGATTGCCGCGACGAGCGCATCCTGGTCGAAGGCGCCCTCCTCGGCGCCCATGCGGAACCGTGCCTGCCCTGCGGCAAGCAGCGGATCGGCGACCAGGCGGATCGGAAGCGCCGGATCCTCGCCCAGCGCAGCCTCCACGGCGGCAACGTTCTCGGGCGCCACGAGGATCTCGACGGGCGTCGTGGCTGCAGCACCGGCCGCGGCGGCGGCTTCGGCGACGACGGCCGCGCCGAACCCGGCGCGGGCCGCCTCGGGCAGCACCCGGTCCACCATCGCACGCAGCAGAGGCTCGAGGCTCCGCAGGACATGCGCCCGCGCCTCCTGGAACGTGAAGGCCAGGTCTCGCAGGTTGTGGGACAGATCCTCGCGCAGACGCAGCGCGTCGCCCTCCTGGGCGGCGATCGCATCCTCCCAGCCGGCGGCGTAGCCTTTCTCGTAGGCCGCGAGGCGCTCGTCTTCGGCCAGGACTGCCTGAGGGGGACCGGACGGTTCAATGGCCGTACCGCGCCCCTCGCGCGCATCGAAGGAATCGAGCCTCAGCCGCGCGCCGATCATGTGCGCTCTCCGGCATCCATCCAGCTGCGCAGGATCTCGACCGTTTCGTCCTGCCGCTCGGCGATGAGGCGGCGCAGGCGCTGGACCGGATCGGCGGGATCGAAGTCGCCTTCGGCGCCGAGCGGCGGCAGCCCACCCGGGGCCGGCAGCCCGGCGTTCACCGCCGGGTAGGCGCCGAAGAATCCGCCGCCGTCATCGATCTCGCCCGAGAAGACGGGAGGGCCGTTTCCGGGGCCGCTCGTGGGCAGGGCGAGGCCGATCGTATCGGCCGGCGCGGCGAGTTCCGGCGGGCGGCCGGGCGCGGGCGCGGGCAGCGCCTTGGGCGCGAGGATCGGGCGAACCACGAACAGACCGAGCACCAGAGCCACGATCGCAAGAACCGCCAGCTGGATCGCCGACATTGCGTCGAAGGCGGCAAGCAGGCCGCCGGACGATTCGGTTCCGCCGGGCGCCACGGCCTCGAAGGGCATCGACTTGAGCGTGATGACATCGCCCCGCGCCTCATCGAAGCCGACCGCCGAGGCGACGAGTTCCCGAAGGGCCGTCATTTCCTCGTCGGGCCGGGGCAGGAACGTCGGATTGCCCTGGGCATCCGTGCCGGGCACGCCGTCGACCAGGACGGCGACAGTCAGCCGGCGGATCCCGCCGGGACCGCGCAGGACCTCGCGCTGTGTCTCGGACACCTCGTAGTTCACCCGCTCCCGCGTCTCGTTGTCCTGGCTGGACGATTGCCCGTCGCCGCCCCCGGCCTCTCCCGAAGGCAGGTTCGAGGCGACCGTGACCGACGCACCGCGCGTATTGTTCGACCGGCCGGTCCGTTCTTCCGTCTCGGTCGAGATCGCCACGCGCGTGTCGGGATCGAACCGGCGTTCGGTGATCTGCTCGCGGTCGGTCACGGTGTCGATCGAGACCTCGACCACCGCCTTTCCGGGACCGACCCGCGCTTCGAGGAGGCGCTCGACATTGCGCTTGAGCGCCGCCGCGCGGTCGGGATCGCCCGCGGCAACCTCTTCATCGCCGCCAAGGACAAGCCCGCTTTCGGCATCGATCACCGAGACGTTCTCGGGGCCGAGACCGGCAACCGCCGAGGCGACGAGGTAGCGGACCGCGCGGGCCTGGCGGGGCGAGATTCCCTGGCCAGCCGGGGTCAGCGCGACCGAGGCCGACGGCGTGAGATCGCGGCGGAAGCCCTGCCCGGTGGCCGAGGCGATGTGCACCCTTGCCGCCCGGATCGAGGGATTGGATGCGATGGTGCGGGCAAGCTCGCCCTCCTTCGCGCGCCAGTAGGCGGCGTCGAACATCTGCGAGGTGGTGCCGAAGCCCGAGAGCGAATCGAGCAGCTCGTAGCCCGCTGTGCCGTTGGCCGGCAGCCCTTCAGCAGCCAGCGTCATGCGCAGTTCGTCCCTGCGCGCGGCTTCGGCGTAGATCGCCGACCCGCGGACCTCGTAGACGACGCCCGCCTGTTCCAGCGCCGCCACGACCTCGCCCGCGGCGCCGGGCTCCAGCCCGGAATAGAGCAGCGTCAGCGAGGGCTGCGTCGCCGCGCGCGACAGCATGAGCACCGTCGCAAACATCGCGAGCGTCGCCAGTGCCACGACAATGCGCTTCTGGACCGAAAGCGAAGACCAGACCGACGCGAGCTGCTGCAAGGAAAGCCTCCGTTCCGCCGCGACGTTCTGTGCGCGGCCGACGCCACGATTCTCCGATCGGCCTTAACAATCGGTTAGAGGACACCGGGCTATCTCTGTCCGCGTCACGTCAGCCGGAGGGAGTCATGGCCGACACCGAGGACAGCGCCGATCCTGCCCCCGCGAAGCGCTCGAAGAAGCCGCTTCTCGTGGGCCTCGTGCTTGCGCTCCTGCTCGGCGGCGGCGGGTTCTACGGCACCTATTCGGGCCTGATTCCCCTGGGCGGCGGCAGCGAAGGACATGCCGAGGCCGAGGTTCCGCCCCTGCCGGAAGTCGCCTTCGTGCCGGTCCCGCCGCTGGTCATCTCGCTCGGGCCGGACGCAAACAGCCGCTACCTGCGCTTTACCGGAGAGCTCGAGGTGCCCGTCAACTTCGCGCCTGACGTGACGAAGATGATGCCCCGCGTGCTCGACGTGCTGAACGGCTACCTGCGCGCAGTGGATGCGCGCCAGCTCGAGGAACCGGCGGCGCTGATGCGGCTGAGGGCGCAGATGCTCCGCCGCGTGCAGCTCGTGGTCGGGGACGGACGGGTCCGCGACATTCTCGTGACGGAATTCGTGCTGAACTAGGAGGCCAGAATGGCTCTGATCGCCGATATCCTGCTGATCGCCGGGACCCTGGCGGCCGGGTTCTACTGCCTGGTGCTGTCGCGCCGGCTGCGGCAGTTCACCGACCTCGAACGCGGCGTGGGCGGCGCAGTGGCGGTTCTGTCGGCGCAGGTCGACGACATGACCCGGGCGCTGGAACGCGCGCGCTCGGCCGCCGGGGTGTCGGCCGAATCGCTCGAGGCGACGACCGCGCGGGCCGAAGGCGTGACCCAGCGGCTGGAAATTCTCCTGGCGGCCATGCACGACCTGCCCGAGCCGGCAGCGGCCGTCCCGCCCGATCCCGCAAGCGCACCGGCCTCGGCTCCGCGCATGGTCTGGCGACGGCCACGCGGCGCGCCCCTTGCCGACTCTGCCGACCCGGTTCTCGCCGCTGCACCGTTCCGGCGGTCCGCCGCGCCGGAGGCGGCAGAATGAGGCTCCGCAAGCGTCGCCAGCCCGCTGTCGCGGCAATGCCGGGCAGCCCGCAGCCCGCTCCGCCCGCTGCCGCGCCGGCAGCCGGACGGAAGCGGCGGCGCCGTCGCGCCGGGCGCGGGGTCCTCCTGCTGATCTCGGGGTTTCTCTTCGCTTCGGGGGCGCTGCGCCTTGCCGGCGACTCCGGCCACGCTATCGCGCTCGAGATCGGCGCCCTCGTCGCCCGGGCCGAAGCGTCCGCGCAGGGAGGTCCGGCCGAGGACACGCCGGGGTTCGAGAACCTCCTGACGGCGGTGCGCGCCCGCGAGGCCCGCGTCGCGCAGGCCGAGGCCGACCTTGCCGCCCGCGAGCAGGCCCTCGCCATCGCCCGGGAAGAGCTCGACCGCGGCCTCGCGGCCATGGCCGAGGCTGAGGCGAACCTCGAAGAGCTGCTGCGCCTGGCCGACACGGCCGCCGACGAGGACGTCGCGCGGCTCACGGCGATGTACGAGGCGATGAAGCCCGCCGAGGCCGCGGCGCTGTTCGATCAGATGGACCCGCAGTTTGCGGCAGGCTTCCTGGGGCGGATGCGATCGGATGCGGCGGCGCAGGTCCTGGCCGGACTGCCGCCCGACAAGGCCTATGCGCTGAGCGTGGTCCTGGCCGGCCGCAATGCCGGCGCCCAGGACCGCTGACACCCGAAACTGACAGAATCTTTACCGGGGCGCGCGACGATGCCGCCCGCAACCCGCAGGGAGGACAGGACGCGTGTTCGGTGCGATCGGCATAGTCGTCGTCTTCGTCATGGTCTTCGGCGGCTACCTTGCCGCCGGCGGCAAGATGGAGATCATCCTCAAGTCGCTGCCCTTCGAGATGACGATGATCCTGGGCGCCGCCATCGGGGCCTTCCTGATCTCGAACGACGGGTCGACGGTCAAGCAGTCGCTCAAGGCCATGGGGCAGGTGTTCAAGGGACCGAAATGGAAGCATGGCGACTACCGCGACCTGCTGTGCCTGCTGTTCGAACTGCTCCGCCTGGCCCGCACCAATCCGCTCGGCCTCGAAGAGCAGATCGAATCGCCCGGGACCTCGGCGGTCTTCGGCAAGTATCCCCGGATCCTCGCCGACGCCGAGGCGGTGAACCTGATCTGCGACACGCTGCGCGCGGCCTCGATGAACTATGACGATCCCCACCAGGTCGAAGAGGTGCTCGAGAAGCGGGTCGAAGACGGGTTCCACCACGCCCAGCATCCCAGCCACGCGCTGCAGACCATGGCCGACGGCCTGCCCGCCCTTGGCATCGTCGCGGCCGTTCTGGGCGTGATCAAGACCATGGGCTCGATCGACCAGCCGCCCGAGGTTCTGGGCAAGCTGATCGGCGGCGCCCTCGTCGGGACGTTCCTCGGGGTGTTCCTCGCCTACGGCTTCATCGGTCCATTCGCCTCGCGCCTGAAGGGCATCGCCGAGGAGGACCGCCACTTCTACCAGCTGATCCGTGAGGTCCTTGTGGCGAACCTGCATGCGCATGCGCCCAACATCTGCATCGAGGTCGGCCGGCAGAACACTCCCGGCCATCACCGTCCGAGCTTCAGCGAGATCGAGGAGTCGCTGAAGGCGCTGAAGCAGGAAGCGGCATGAGCCGCGCGGACAGCGCCGCCCGCATCCGCCCGGCCGCGGGCCCGAGGGGGGGCGCCCTCGGGGTGCTTCTGGCGCTTTGTGCCGCCGGCGCGGCGCAAGCCGAGGTCGCGCGCGTCCGCTCGGGCGACCATGGCAGCTTCACCCGCCTTGTGATCGAGCTTGCCGCGCCTGCCGACTGGCGCTTCGGCCGTACCGGCGACGGCTACGCGCTCGCGTTCGGACGGCAGGACGTACAGCTTGACCTTGATGGAGTGTTCGGGACCATCCCGCGCACACGCGTCGCCACAGTGGCCCAGGACGAAGCCTCCGGCGCGCTGCAGATCGGGATTGGCTGCGACCCCTGCCATGCCACGGCACTCGACTACCTCGGCACCTGGATCGTGATCGACGTGGCCGAGGGACCGCCGCCCCCGGGATCACCCTTCGAAGAGGCGCTCGAGGCCGAAAGCGCAGAGCCTTCGGAAGCGGCGGCCGGACCTGCCACGGCGACCGACGCCGGCGAGGGCGCGCGCGCCATTGCCTCCGGACTCCGCCCCCCGCCGCGCCGTCCGGTTTCGGCCGCTGCGGCAGAGGGCGAGCCCGATGCCGGCGCTCCGGCCCGGCCGGACGAGCGCCTTCCCGCGGAGTTGCCCGGTGCCCTCGTCGGGGCCGTCGAAGAGCCTGAGGGCCGTCCGCAGGCCTCGCTCGGGTCGGCCTGGACCGGCGCGAGCCGCGCCGAGACGCTGCGGCCGCCCGGCGACGGCGCCCTGCCCTTGCCCGAAGGCGCGGCGCCCCCGCCGGAACCGGAGACCGCCTCGCAAGCCGCCGATCGGCCCGCTTCGGCGGCGCCGTCGACCGCGCTCGTCGACACGCGTCCCTGGCTCTCGCCCGGCGGCGCGCTGCCTCCCGGGTTTGCCGCCCTTGCACCGGGCCTGGAACCGGACACGGCGGCATCCGGTCCGAACGAGGCTGACGCGCCCGTCGCAGCCCAGCGCCGGGGGCTGACCGAATATCGCGACCGCCTGCTGGAGGAGTTGTCGCGCGCTGCATCGCAGGGCCTGCTCGAAGCCGACCTGCCCTCGCTCGATCGCGCCCGCACCCCTCCGGTGCTTGCGTCCGAGCCTGCGGAACCCGAGGACCGCCCGCTGCCGGCCGCTCCGCCCGACCCCCAGGCCGAGGACCATCTTCGCATCACCGCCGAGACCAGCATCGACCGCGATACGCGCGCGCCGCGGCCCGGCGGAGGCGCCACGCCCGGCGGCCTTGTCTGCATCGACGACGCCGCGCTCGACCTGGCGTCCTGGGGGCGCGACGGCACGCCGTCCGAAGGCATCTCCGAGCTGCGCGGCGCCCTCGTCGGGGAGTTCGACCGCCCCGACCCCGACGCCGTCCTGGGACTTGCGCGGTACTACCTCTTCCTGGGGTTCGGCGCCGAGGCGCGGGCGACCGTCACCGGGTTCGGGGTCGAGAGCCGCGATGCCGATACGGTGATGGCCCTTGCGGCCCTGCTCGACGGAGAGACATCGGAGCTGACCGAGAGCCTCGTTGGCCAGGCTGCCTGCCCAGGGAGGGCAGCACTCTGGGGCACGGTCGCCAATGCCGCGAACCCGGAGGCCGAGCCTCCGAACGCGCGCGCAGTGCTTGCGGCCTTCGGCGAACTGCCGCTGCACCTGCGTCGCCAGCTGGGCCCCGACCTCGCCGCGCGGTTCCTCGCAATCGGCGACAGCGACACCGCCATCGCCCTGCGCGACTCGACCACACGCGCGCTCGAAGACGGGGCGAGCGACTTCGCGCTGTTCGACGCGGAACTGGGGCGGGCCGAGGGCAACCAGACCGACGCCGGCGACCTGATCGCGCTGGCGGGCTCGGGCGATGCGCATGGGGCGCGCGCCTTCGCCGCCTACCTCGAGGGCGAATTGACCGCCGGCCGCGTACCGGAGGCCGGATCGCTGACTGCCGAGGCGCTCGCCTTCGAGGCGGGGCCGACCGACGAAGGCCGCCGCCTGGCCGAGCTCGCGCTCGAGTCGCGGCTTGTCGAGGGCGATTTCGACGGTGCGCGGCGGGAAATCCTGCGCCGCGCCGAGGAGGCTCCGGACGAAGAAGCCGGCGCGGCGGCCGACCGCTGGGCGAAGTTCGCAGAGGCCATCACCGCAGGCGCACCCGATGCGGAGTTTCTGCGTCAGGCCTTCGCCGCCCGCGATGATCTTGACCGCCTGCTGCCACAAGGACCGGCGGCGACCGCGCTTGCCGTTCGCCTGACCGGGCTCGGCTTTGCCGACGAAGCGCTGCGCTACCTGCCGCCGTCGCCGCCCGGCGAGCCGGCAGGCGAAGCGGCCCGTCTCGCCCGGGCAGAAGCGCTGCTTCAGACAGGTAGCGCCGCCGCCGCCTTCGGCGAGCTCGCCGGCATGTCGGGCACCGCGGCAGACCGGCTCAGCGCCCGCGCGCTGCTCGCGCTTGGGGACGCGCGGGCGGCATCCGACCGCTTCGCGGCGGCAGGCGACGTGCAGATGGCGGATCTGGCCGCGCAGCGCGCCGAGGCATGGGACCGTCTGTCCGACGACGCTGACCCGAGGTTCCTCCGGGTCGCCGAGCTGCGCGCCTCTCCTGCGGTGTCAGTCCCCGCGGCAGGTGCCGAAACGGCGACCGCCACAGCGACTGCCAGTGCGGATGCGGCAGACGACGCGGGGGAGCGCGCGACGGCTGACCCGACGGTGGAGGACCAGCCGCCCGGACGGCTCGCCGCGGCCCGCGCAGCGCTCGAAAGCGGGCGAACGGCCCGCGACCTGGCGCAGGCCCTGCTCGCCGCGCCACCGGCCGAAACTGCCCCGGCCCCTGACGCCCCCAGCCCCTGACGCCCCCGGCCCCTAGCGCCCCCAGCCCCCTAATCCCTGGCCGGCAACAGCGCTGCGGGGGAATGGCCGATGTCCTGTGCCCGGTCCGAGGACCAGGCCAGTCCGGGTCCTCGCCCCGCGTCCGCTTCGACGGCGCTATCGGCGGCGGATCGGGCCTTGCGCGCTCTGCAGGGCGCAGGCCCGCGGCCGCCGATGGGCGGCGGAACGGAACTTACCGAATCGCAACGCTTGGCTCCCTAGGGTGCTAACGAGGCCATCTGCAAGAACTGTGGAAGGGACATGATGACAAGCCGCGGCGCGGTCCTGACCGGTGCGCGAAACGCAGGGTGCCCAACCGGCGGCGCCACACGGCCGGCGCCCTGCACGGCCGGCGCGGCTCGGGTGACAGTGAATCCCCGCGGCAAGGGCCGGGGCCCGGGCCCGGCGCTGACGCGCGTCCGATGGTCACGCACGGCAGCGCCAGCAACCCGCTCTCAGCCGGGAAAACGTC
>JALORM010000462.1 GCA_025458985.1 Paracoccaceae bacterium
CGGCGGCGCGGCCGTCAGTGGCGCGGACCTTCGTGGTCGTGGCGGAAGCGCGACTTGGGCGACAGCGTGAATTGCCCGCGGTTCAGCTTTTCCAGCCGGCCCTGGCGCAGCAGCGCGCCAAACGACCGCAGGCCTTCCTCGCGGCTGAAGGTCACTTCGTCGGCCACCATGGCCACCTTGCGCATGATCTGCGGGCGCGAGAAGTGGCTGCGCCGTTCGTGCACCGCAAGATAGGCGGCCGCGGCCTCGAACAGGTCGGGCAGGTCGCCCGGCTCCACCGTGCGGACAAAGTCGGCGAAGCTGAGCGAGGGGACGGCCTGCGCCGGAGCCTCGTCCTCGCCGTCGTCGTCGTCCTGCGCGATCGACAGCAGGTTCGAGGGCACCATCTTGTGCATCGCGTCGGGGCGCGAGACCATCTGGGGCGGGCCAAGCACAAGCGGTGCAGGCCTGGCGGCGCGGGCCGCCGCGTCATCGGCCTCGCGCGTGAGGACCGCACGGGTCAGGTCGTCGCGGTAGCGGTCCATCGGCGAGTCCGGGCCTTCGTCGTCGCCGCCCAGCACGCGGTCGGCCTCGGTCGCCGCAACCGCCGCCTTGAGATGCGAGATCGCCGCCTGCCGCCGGATCGTCTCGGCTTCGGCCAGACGCGAATGGATCGATGCCGCGATCCGCTCGATGTCGTCGTCCAGAAGCCCGCGCTCGACCGCCTCGAGGATGGCCCGGCCGCGGGCGCTGGTCTCCCCTTGTTCGGGCTCGGACCGGGTCGGCGCGTCTTCGGCGCCTGGGGCAGCGACGTCAGCAGCCGTTTCGGTCTCTTCGCCCGAAACGCCGAGGACGCGCAGCAGCTTGCGGAGTTCGTCCTCGACCTTGCCTTCCGGGGCCGGCGGTGCGGGCTTCGAAACCGCGCCGAGGCTCCCGGAGCCGCCGGCGGAGGACTGAAGCGCTGCGCCCGGCGCCTGCGGGACGTGGTTGCGCGGCTTGTGCAGCGGGCCTTCGCCATCGCGCGCCCAGCCCGGCCGGATCGCCGGGAACGAGGAAATGCGCGCGCCGCCGTCCGAGATCGTGGGCGGCGCATCGGGCCGCGGGGCGACCAGGTCGGGCGCGGCGTTCGCGCGCGCCACAGGCTCGTCGTCTTGCCGCAGCGCGCGGCGCTCCGCCCGGTTGGACGGGCCGGTCAGCACGAGCGCGCGCGGCGCAGCCGCTGCCTGGCTGACCGAGCCGAACGCAGGCTGCCGGTCCGCGAACCCGGTTTCGGACGCGCGCAGGACCAGCGCCTCGGTCGCCGGCGCGGTCCGGATGGCATCGGCGGCGACGCGCACGGGCACGTTGGTCTGGACGTCAGGCCGATGCCACGGACGCTCGGCGGCATCCCGGGATGCGGCGTGCACCGGCCCGTCCGACGGCGTGGATACCTCGGCGTCGTCTCCGGCAAGGGCGGCGTCGGGGGCGGACCGTGCGGCGCGAACGGTCGGTTCGGCCGCATCCGCCGGCGCATCGGTCGTCGGGTCGGCGTCGAGAAGACCGGAGTCCGTGGCAAATGCGGTGTCGTCCTGAACGGTGGCCTCGGTCGCGACGGCGTCGTCGGACGCCGCGGGCACGGCGGCCTCGTCCTGCCCTGTCGGGAACCCGGAGGCATCCGCGACCTCGCCGGTCGGGGAGGCGCTGGCCGCGCCGTCGTGTTCGGCAGGCGCCCCCTCCTCGGACATGTCACCGGAGGGATCCTCGCTCGCGGCGGGCTCGGCCGGAACCGAAGCGTCCGGGGTGCGCTGGCCCCGGGACTCGCTGCCGATGGCGTCGGCGAGGGCCTGGGTCCAGAGGCTGTCCTCCTCCGGCGCATCCGTCCGCGCGGCCTCGCCCGGGGCGACTTCGTCGCTGGCGGCCACCGTGACGAAAGGCTCTGCCTCGGATCCATCCGAGGCGGCGGCAGCTTCGGCGTCGTCGCGGGCGGTCGCGGATTCCAGATCCGCAGGCAGATCGGAAACAGCTTCCGCTGCAACGGCTTCCGCGGCGACCTGCGCCGACTGCGTCTGCCAGTCCGGAAGGGCCTGCACGCTCTCCGGGGCGGGGTCGACCTCCGCCTCGGGCTGTGCCGCCGCCGCGTTCGCCTCGTCGATACCGTCAAGGACGGGCGCGGCGGTCAGCGGCAGGGCGTCGTCGGGATCGGCTCCTTCGGCGGTGTCGGCCATGGGCGCAGCCGCGCCGGCCGCCATCTCCCCTGCAGCCGAAGAGGGCTCCTCGGCCAGATCCGCCGGGGCTTCCGAGAGCGCCTGAACCGCAAGGCCGGTTTCTGCGCCGAAAGCGTCGTCGGACTCCGCGGTGTCACCATCGGTTGCCGAGGCGGCGGCCGCCTCTTCCGGCAAGCCTGCGGCGATGGCGTCCGGGGCATCGGGTGCGGCCTCCGGCGCCTCGGCGAGGACATCCTCCACCGACACTTCGGCACCGGCGCGGCAAGCGTCGCGTCGGCGACAACATCAGCTTCGGCCGGCGCCGTCGCCTCTTCCTCGGGATGCGCCAGGGCGAGGTCGGCCGCTGCAGCCGCTTCGTCCCTCTCGATTGCATCCGTCTCGGTTGCATCTGCGGCGTCTGCCGTGCCGATTTCGGCGTGAGGTTCCGCGGCGCCGGTGTCGGC
>JALORM010000044.1 GCA_025458985.1 Paracoccaceae bacterium
TAGCCGACGAGCCCGTCGTCGATGTCGTCGAACGCGCCGAGCGACACGGGAACCTTCACCATCGTCGCCCCGCCGTCGTCGCGCGCAAGCGGATCCGTTCCGCCGATGGCCGCGGCAAAGCTTGCAAGGCTCTGGTTCATCGCCGGCAGGCCGAGCAGCTGCAGATCAAGCGCGGCGCGCGTCAGCGCGAGAGGCCGGCCGATCAGCACCGAAAGACTGTCGAACGGCTGGCTCTGGCCGGGCGCGATGAAGCCGAGGCTTGCATCGATCGCCCTCAACATCTCGCCGAGATACCCGACCGGGTCTGCCGCAGCGGCAAATCCGAGGGCGAAATCGCGCAAATGCGGGTTTGCATTGGCGAAGACGTCCTGGATCGGTTGCCCGAAGGTGGCCTGATTTCCGGGCGCCCCTTGCCAGAACGGCCCGAGCAGGTTGAACGATCCGAGGGCCGTCCCGCTTTCGTCGTAGATCATCAGGGCCTGGTCGAGGCGGTTGAACAGCACCCAGCCGAAGACCGGAGTCGTCGCGGGGTGGCTGTTCATCTCCACATCGTCGTCGTCCGCGGAAAGCCAGTTGAAGGCAAGGCGCGCCGGCTGGATGATGCGCAGCGGCAGATTGACGAGCTCCTCGCTCTCCTCCGGGGGCACCAAGTTCTGCGCGCGGATCACCGTTGGATCGAGCAGGTCCAGCGGCTGTCCGAACGTGTCGATGATCCGAACGCGAGTCACGCGGAACCCACCGTTGCGCAACGGTGAGAACGTGTTGTTGGCCAGGGGGCTGTCGGTGTTGAAGGGTCCGACCGCCCCCTTCACCGTCACATTGGTGAAGTTGGCGAAGAAGACGCCCTTCAGGATACCCAGCGGATCCGAGACGCTCATCTGCAGCATGCGGGCAAGCATCAGGAAGGCCTGGTTGAAGCCGCTGAGGGCCTGGGCCTGGATGGAGACATCGAGGTTCTCGAGAATCTCGCGCAGTTCGCCGGCCATGTCCGAGTCCGGGAAGTTGGTGAGGTACGCCTCGATCTGCTGGCGGATGTTGATCTCGGTGTTGTCGGTCAGAACGATCGTGCCCTGATAGGTCCGGCTGGTGCTTCGGTCGACCGGGATGCTGCGCGTGAACTGAAGGTCCAGTGCGTCGGGTCCGAAGGTATATTCTTGCGTGAGGAAGTCGGTCGGGTACGGCGGCAGGGCGTTGGGAAAATGCTCCGTCTCCCACTGGAGGATGATCGGCAGCCAGGGAGGCGACCACGGCTTGAAGCCGAGCGGGCTCGGCGGCGTGCCCGTGAAGGTCAGAGAGGGGACCGGCGTGCCCCCATAAAGGGCGGCCTGCGCCGCCTGAACCTGGGCGACGAACGCCGCAAAGTCGGCAAGCGCGGGATTGCCGGAGCCGCCGAGCCGGGCGATCGCTGCGGCCAGAACCGGGGCCTGGACGCTGTCCGCCAGAAAGGCTTCTCCGACCAGCGCCGCGGCCGTTTGGGCAATCGCAAGATCGGCCGGAAGGTCGAGCGTCGGAAGGGACGCGGCATCGACCGAGAAGCTGGCCCCCCCGCCAGTCGCGGTGAGGGCGGTCAGGACCGATGTCGCCACCCGGCAGATCGTGTCGCCGGCCTCATCGCGGGCCTCGGGCGGCGCCTTGCGATAGGCCGGCCGCACCTCGTTGCCCGAGAACAGCAGGACGGGATCGGTGGGGGCATGAAAGCGTGCGCCGTCCGTCGTGGTGAGGCTGAACCGGGCAGGATCAAGCTTGGCGGCAAGGGCCGCACGGGCGGTCTCGACCGATTGCAGGGCCTGCTGAAGGTCGGCGAGCAGGGCGTTGAGGCTGCCGATCTCGGCCGTGATGAACTGGCGAGCCTGATCGGCGGTGACCGGGTAGCCGCCGACGGGCGGCGGCGAATAGCTGATCTGCATGTACTGCACCCAGTCCGCAAAGATGCGAACCCGCAGGCTGTCGCTGTCGCGCTGAAGGCTGTCGGCCTCTGCCTGGGCGAGGTTGAGCGCGTTCAAGGCATCGCCGATCTGCGGCGGCAGTTCCGCAAGGCCCGGGGCGCCCCCGGCAGGGCCGGGGTCGGCCCCGGTCACAGGCTCGATGGCCCAGATCGTGCCCTGACTGACCGATGAGAAGCCGTTCTTCTGAATCGCGTCCTCGAGATCGCGCAAGCCGCCGGGCAACTCGATCCGCGTCAGCAGTCCAAGCTGGAGCGCATTGAGCAGCAGTTCGACATTCTGCAGACCGGCGAGGTCCGGCTGTGCCGCTATCAGCGCCGAAAGCGCCTCGGGGGTCGTGTTGCCGATGGCGACCTCGACGCTGCCCGGCGGCGCCTCTCGCGGGGTGATGTAGTGCTGCGTCCGGTCCCACGGAATGTCGGTCAGAAGCGAGGTGTAGACCGTTCGGGCCGGCACGGACGATAGGCCCTCTGCCGGAAAGCTCCAGCCATAGGCCGCCGTGATCGCGGCGATCTTTTCGGCAAGCGTCGCGCCGGCGGGGTAGCTGATCCGGGTCAGCGGATCGTCGGTGGCAAGCGCGTGCCACCCGACGATCAGATACGAGACCCGCGTCGTCGCGGGCGGGTAGATGCCAGGGTCGAGATCGTCAAGCGTATCCCAGAAGCCGAAGACATTCGGACAGAGCTGGTAGGTCGCGGCGTAGGTCGCCTCGCCATAGCCGAGAGAGGTCAGGTCGGCGCGCTGTGCGGACGGGTCCTCAGACCAGCCATCAAGCTGAAAGACGCGGCCGAGCGACTTCCAGGACTTGTTGGGCTGGACATTCGGGTCCGGTTCGATCGGTACGGCAAGGCTCGTCATGTTCTGGACCGGGTCGCCCGGCTGCAGCGGAGCCTCGCCGTCCCAGAGCCGGTCGCTTTCCAGTATCCAGGCCTTGAGGTCGGTCGAGGGGCTCTTCGGCACGGCGGTGTTCGTGGCGATGCGCAGGACCAGCCAGCGATTGGGTGCCGCCTGAAACGCGATCGCCCCCGCTTCGTCCTGGGTGCCATGCGTGAGGGCTTGCGGCAGGGCCCAGTGCAGATGGATGCCGACATCGAGCGGATCCGAGGCCTTCTGGAACGTGCCGGGAAGCACCTGCGTACTCAGATAGGGGCCGGAGTTGCGGGCGATCCCGTCCGCCGCATAGGGCAGCAGCGAAAAGTCAGGGGCAAGCCGCGAGAAGTCCTTGGTGCCGTAAGGTTGGGTCGCAGACCCGTTCACGTCCGTTGCGCCGACGCAGAGCGCGGCCAGATCGATGGGGACGACAAGGGTGTCGGAAAGGGGGACCATGGGCTCACTCGTTCTTCTTCGGCGCGGTGCGGAACGTCACTTCCTGGGTTCCCTCGACGAGCTGCAATGCAAATTCCGCGGAGGTGAAAGGAAGCTTCTGGCCGCCGGCGGCGTTATCGGCGTTTCGCGCATAGAGACCGTCAGAGAGGTCTGCGGCGAGGCGGGCAATCCGGATCGTGCGATGCGTGGCGTCGCGGTAGGTCGGCGCAACGCTGGCGCCGTCGATCTGGTCGCCCGGGCGCGTGCCTTCCGGTGCCGTCTGGGGAACCGTGACATATCGCAAGGGCTTGCCGCCCTCGATGTCGATGCCGAAATGCAGGCCGATGGCAGGCTCGCGCAGGATCACCCGGTCAAGACGGCCCTCCACAACGTACAGCAGGATCGAGCTTGTCAGACGCTCCAGACGGATCACGTTCGGAAGTTCCTGTCCGCTTGCATCGAAGGCGACGACCTCGAGCTTCGGCCATCCGGCGACGACCTGGCTGCGCAGCAGAAAGCCGGATGCGGTGTCCGGCGCGGTCGCGCCCTGCGCGCGGGCAAGGCCGGCCGCCGCGCGCAGCCTCGGCGCCGTGACGGCGTGCAGGGTATCGTCGAGCGCGCTCGACTGCCCGATGCTGCAGGCACCCTCCACCAGCGCGAACAGCCAGTTGAAGTCCAGGTTGAAGAATCGGATCGACTCGTTCGGCAACATGCGTTCGTTGGGCACGAGGTAACGGAATGGGATGCCCTGAAGGCGACGAAGCCGGTCGAGCCAGTGCGTGACGGAAACGCCGGGGTCGTTGCCGTCAAGCGTGGCCTTCAGGGCCGTGCGATCCCCGAGGAACGAGGCCAGCCTGGGGCGGCCCCCCGCGCGCGCGCTCAACCGAACCATGCGTCAGTCCTCCCTTTCCGCAGTTCCGCCGTCTTCGCCGGCGGCAAGCGCAGGGGCGAGATGGCGCTTCAACCGGTCGCGGATGAATCCGGCGGCGGCGTGGTGAAGCTCGTTGCCGTCCGCCCGAAGGCCGCGGACTTGCGCGAGCGCCAGCGTTTCGCCGAAGGCTTCGTCCAGGATCTGCCGTTCGTAGGCCTCGAACGCCTTGCGGGTGTTGCTTCCCTTCCAGCGCACCAGCGCTTCCGAGAAGCCCTTGTCCTGCAACGCCAGAAGCCGGCCGATCTGCCAGGCGGCCGCGTAGCTTACATCCATCATGCCGCTGTCGGGGTTGTAACGGACGACCTCGTCCGCCGATCGGATCGGCGGCGTGTCCGTCGTGCCGTCGGGCACCGGAACAGAGATGGTTCCGGACACCTCGAACGGGACGAAGGGCCCGCGATACCACGAGACGGTCCGGCTGCCCTGGCGGGTGTGGTGGTTGGCGGGCGTGTAGCCAAGATCGAGCGCGTTCGCGACCGCCTGGTCGGCCTCTGTCGAGCCCTCGGCGCCGTTCTTGATGGCAAAGACGCGCAGCCCGTCCTCGGCGTCGAGGTTCTTCAGCAGTCCGGTGAAGGTCTGCTGCGGATCGACCGACCGGTAGCTCCAGCTGAACAGGCTGACCAGCCTGACGGTCGCGGCCGGAGTGCCGTTCGGCAGCGTGATGCTTGCAGGCGTGTAGTCATCCCCCTGCGGAAGGAAGCCGGCCATGTTCTCGAGCGAGACAAGATGCACGGTCACCCTGCTGTTCGGATCGGGCAGCCGGTTGCCGACGACGACCGAGGTCTCGATGCTGGTCTGCCCTTCGGCGAGTCCCGCGGCTCGCAGCGGGCTTGCGCTGCTCACGGTGCGGCTGTGGGTGAGCCAGGGCATGTCGACCAGCCCAGGCGCGACCGCGTTGAAGAGGCTCACGGGAACGTCGATCACGCGGCACGGGTCCCAGGGAAACTGGCCGTATTCCAGCGTCAGCCCGGGATAGGACACGGCATCGGCCGGAAGCGAGCTCGCGGTCGGGGTGGCGCCCTGCGCATGCGGGAAGGGAGAGGGCGTGAGGTCGCCGACCATCACCTGGCTGACCGTCGGCGGCGGGTCGTTCTCGTCGAAGACAAGAAGGGCGAGCCAGCTCGAGTCTGCGCTGTCGCCGACCGAGCGCTGCCAGGGCAGGCTCTGACGGTTGAAGACGACATGGGGCAGGACGGTAGCGTATTCGCCCTGGCTCCCGGTCGGGGGAAACGAGCTGTCGATCGCCGTGCTGTCGACGGAGAAGCGCGCCCCCGCCACCTGAAAGCGCCTCGTGTGGACGTAGGTTTCGTCGAACCGGGCATCCGGGCGCGCGTTCGCATCGGTGTTGCGGACGTGCTGCGCGACGGTGATCTCGTAGACGCCATCCTCCAGCGCGGGGCGGTGGCTCTGGATGAAGGTGATCGTGCCCGACGTGGGCTCGGATCCGTCGGCGGTCTTCGGCGTCTTGCTCATGTGCGGTGCCCGTTCCTGCGCGCGTGGGGTGCCCTCGTCATGCTGCCCGCTCCTCGCCGAGGTAGGACAGGACCGGCGGGCTCAGCAGCACCGTGTCCGCAGCGGCGGCCAGAACGCTCACGTCGACCTCGTCATCGACCCCGAGGGCGAGACCCGGGCCGTTCAGGACGGCAAGGATCGCCGACCGCTGAGCGGCGGCCGACAGCAGGGTCGTCTGGAAGGTCTGCATCGCCTCGTCCTGATCGAACGGGTCGGTGGTCGCGATGTGCGGCGTCAGCCAGGCGAAGTGGACCGTCGCCTCATTGTCCTGCTGCAGGATCGAGACATCGATCGGCAGCGGTGTGTGGTCCGGAACGGGGGGGTTCGCCTTGATGCTGTAGCCGACGCCCAGATCGGCAATGTTCGCCGGCGTTGCGTTGATCTGGCTGATCGAGGGATTGACGACGACGGTGCCGCCCCATGACGCCGAGGGAAGATTGGATGTGGACAGGGTCAACGTTGCCCGGGCCTCGATGTCGAAGGTCGGGTCGGCCGTACCGTTGACGATCCGGTTCACCGTGATCGCGTGCGTCGAGCTGAAGTCGTCGATGGCGACGCCGACCGGCCCGACACCGAAGTTCGACTGCCCGACAGGTAGCGGCACCGTCTTGCCGGCCGACGTCAGGCTGCCCGCCTTGGTCGGCAGCGCCGTCATGGTCATGATCTCGAGGGCTTCGCCCGTCACGATCCAGTCCGGGTCGGTGGGGTTCGCCTTGTTCTCGCTCAGGTCCTTGACGAGGCCGCAGGCAACCGAGGCAAGGCAATAGGCGTCGGTCGCCACGGTGTCGTGCAGGGCCAGCGTTCCTGCGTGGGGATCGCCGCTCTTGGGCAGGAAGGAAGCCTTGAAGTCGGTCCAGCTGATCGGCTGCGGCACCGGTCTGGACCGGTTGCCGATCCAGACGGTGAACGTGATCACCGACAGGTCGACATAGATCGAGCCGCCGAAGGGCGGGCCCCACAGATCGAGCTCGACGCCGATATGGACCGAGATCGTGACCGAGGTGAACAGCAGGTCGAGCTTGTAGGAGGCGCCGATGCTGAGGCCGATGCTCACCTCGTAGTGGAAGGGTTTCCACGACAGCAGGAAGTCGGCATGGGCGGTGAACCATGCCCGGAGGTCGCCGCTCTGCCAGACCGCCTCGAGCGCGCCGCCGGCCATGATCGCCGAAGGTGTCAGGGCGAAGTAGATGCCGCCCTGAATCGTCGTGTTGTCATCCACCTTCCAGTTGAAGCCAAGCCGGGGCATGCGCGGGAAGTAGTCAGGCGCGGCGAAGGCGGGGTTGTACCCGCCGAGCGTGACCACGAAATCGCCGGCGTGGTAGCCATCGGGCGCGCCGGCCGGATTGTCCTTGAACCACATGTAGTAGGCGAAGCCGCCGGTCAGCACGCAGCTGCGGTCCAGGATGAACGACGCCGGCGTCAGCTTCGCCTCGATCTGAAGGATCCCGGTCGAGGGCGAAAAGCTCGCCCGCAGCGCCATTTCCACGTAGCCGATCGGCTGGATGCCGGCGCCGGTCTGGGGCGGCAGGCTCGCGGTGGTCAGGCCGAGAAGGGCAAACTTGAAGTCCGTGCCGAAAGCGACCGTCACCAGCGCGAAGGACTCGAGGACCTTGAAGGACGAGAACTTGATGCCCGCGGCGATCCAGTACTCTCCCACCCGCGGCGGGATGTCCTGGGCAAGCGCTCCGATGACCTGCTGCACCTGCGCCCCGATGTCGCCGGCCGGATTGGCGCCCGGCGGCTTCTGGCCCGTTGCCCAGGACACCAGCGGAAAGCCCGCGACCCCGTCGATGTCGGGAAGGATGAGGTCCCGGTTGAAGCCAAGGCCGCCGGCAATGCCGTCGAGGAAAAAGAACGGATAGCCGAACAGCGGCCGGTTGACCGAGACGTACATGAAGAACGAGGGGTCGGACCCGAGCTGGGCATACCCGCCCAGCGCGCCGAGGGTCAGCGAGGGAACAGACACCTGCAGCGCACCGTTGAAGTCCAGCGGATCGATCGTGCCGTAAAGGCCGCCGCTGACATTCACCGGCCCCTGCGCGACGGTGATGGTCAGGCCCGATAGCGTCACCGCCGGATCGAAGGCGTCGACCCTGGAGCCGATCCCCAGACCGAGGAGGCCGATCGACAGGACATCGGCATTGAGCGAGATGTCTCCCGTCACGAACAGGCGCTGGTTCTGGTAGGCAAGCCCGAGCTTGCGGACCTCGAGCGGGCCGAACTGCTTCTGCACGTTGATCGACACTCCGGCGGGAGGTGTCGGGGCGTCCGCGGCCGACACGACCGCAAGGGCCGTCCCTCCAGCGTCAGGGGCCGGGTCGCTGCTTCCGCCCGTCGGGATCTGCAGCTGCACCGCCTTTGTCGTGTCGCCCAGCTGCAGGTTCGACGCGATGAGAATGCCCTCGGACAATCCGTCAGCGGGAATCGGCAGGATTCCCTGCGGCAGAAGCGCGTTGACGGCGGCAGCCTGCGTCTTGTCGAATCCCGGCTTGGCATAGGCGAACTGGAGCTGGTCGAACTCGACCGCAAGATCGGCTGGCAGCTTGTCGCCGATCAGCGGAATGCTGGTCAGGCCGATGCTGGCGCCAAGCTCCAGACCGAACAGGACATGACTGGTCGGTTGCGACTGGCCGGCGCCCGTTGCCTTGAGATAGGCGAACTTGACCGCGTCCAGCGTGATCTCGATATCCGTCGGCACCAGGCGGGCAAGGTCTTGCGAGACGCCCGCCACCAGATCGTGCAGGCGCACGGTGCCGTAGTCGCGCTTATAATCCGCGACGAAGATGCTCTGCCCGGTATCGTCGGTGTTGAAGCGGATGTCGAAGGTGTTTCCGGCAAACACCACCGACCCGCCGAAGGTCGCCTTGTAGCCCGGCGCGGTCGTGACCGCGTCCGGGCCGACCAGCAGCGCCTGCGGAGAGCCGGGATGGACGATATCGACGCTGAACGTCACTTCGACCGGCGTGTCATAGAGGGTGAAATCGCCGATGCAGAGGAAATGGAAATCGCCCGTCTGCGTGTTGTAGCTGGTCGACAGCGTCTTCAGCACGAGCGTGCGGATCGGCTCCGGGATCCGGTCCGGGGCAAGGCCGAACTCGCTGCCCCAGTAGGCGATGATCTTGTCGATGGAAATCTCGGTGGCGCTGCCGGAAAGCGTCAGTCCGCCGCCCTTGCCGTCGTAGGTCGCGCCGAGGAACAGCGCGGTCGCCTCGTCGATGACGATCGTGCCGTGGAAGTCGCCCGAGACGGTGGTCGAGGGCAACGTGGAAACGGCCACGCGTGCCGTCAGATCCTGTACCCTCAGATCGCTGCCGACATCGATCTGGGACACGAAGTCGAAGGTGTACTGCCCTTGCGACAGGTTGGCGAGCAGCGAGAGCGTATCGATTTCGATGGTCGGAAAGGCGGCCGGAAGGGTGACGTTGAAATGCGCGAAGACGTCGGCGATGGCGACCGTCTTGCCTTGCTGTAGGCGTCCCCAGACGAAGAAGTTGTCCGGGGCGAAATGGGCGCCGACATCGACCGGTACGCCGGCAAGGTCGAACAGGGCCTCGAGTTCGACATAGCTGCGCGCGCTGTCGAGGAAGTCGACCATGAACTTGAGCGTGACGCCCCCGGCCGGAACGTCGATGATGTCGAGCACCGACCAGG
>JALORM010000463.1 GCA_025458985.1 Paracoccaceae bacterium
AATGGCGCCGGAATGGGGCGATTCCCGCGATCATTCCCATTCGCAGGCACCCGTATCGATCAGATATGCGCCGATGAACTGGGTCGCCTCGGGGTCGGGGACGCCGCGTTCGACGGGACGGTCCATCAGGACTACCACGACCTGCGCGATGGGCGAGTCGGCCGCGGCCGCCGGCAGGCCCTCGGTCTGGCAAAGGGCATCGAGATCGCCCGCGACCGCCTCGAATCCGAGGTCGGCGATCCCGGGCGCGAGGTAGCGCAGCACCAGCCAGCGTTCGCCGCCGGGCTGGACCTCGACCGCGCGGTCGAAGGGCTCGACCGCAAGCCCCGAGGGCAGCTCGGGCGCGGCCCAGGCCGGCGCGGCCAGCAGGAGGAAGGCAGCGGCACGCATCATAGCGGGATGTTGTCGTGCTTCTTCCAGGGGTTCTGGAGCTTCTTGCCGCGCAGCGAGGCGAAGGCGCGCGCCACCCGGCGGCGGGTCGAATGCGGCATGATCACCTCGTCGATGAAGCCCCGTTCGGCCGCGACGAAGGGGTTCGCGAAGCGGTCCTCGTAGTCCTTCACCCGCTGCGCGATCTTCTCGCGGTCGCCCTGTTCGCTGCGGTAGAGGATCTCGACCGCGCCCTTGGCGCCCATCACGGCCACCTCGGCCGTGGGCCAGGCATAGTTGAAATCGCCGCGCAGGTGCTTGGACGCCATGACGACATAGGCGCCGCCGTAGGTCTTGCGGGTCAGCACGGTGACCTTGGGCACCGTCGCCTCGCCGTAGGCGAAGAGAAGCTTCGCGCCGTGCTTGATGACCCCGCCGTATTCCTGCCCCGTCCCCGGCAGGAACCCGGGCACGTCGACGAAGGTGAGGATCGGAATCTCGAAGGCGTCGCAGAAGCGCACGAAGCGCGCGGCCTTGCGCGAGCTGTCGATGTCGAGGCAGCCGGCCAGCACCATCGGCTGGTTCGCCACCACGCCGACGGTCGCGCCCTCGATCCGGACGAAGCCGGTGATGATGTTCTTGGCGAAGTCGGCCTGGATCTCGAAGAAGTCCCCCTCGTCGGCGACCTTCAGGATCAGTTCCTTCATGTCGTAGGGAAGTCGAAGAGCCGCCGGGTCTCGGCCAGGGCCTCGACATCGTTCTCGAAGGCGCCGTCGGCGACCGAGGATTTCCGCGTGTGGGTGGAGGCGCCGCCGAGTTCCTCGGCGGTGACAACCTCGTTCGTCACGGTCTTCACCACGTCGGGGCCGGTCACGAACATGTAGGAGGTATCGCGCACCATGAAGATGAAGTCGGTCATCGCCGGGCTGTAGACGGCGCCGCCCGCGCAGGGGCCCATGATGAGCGAGATCTGCGGCACCACGCCCGAGGCGAGGATGTTGCGCTGGAACACCCGGGGCGCCGTTCTGGAGCGCCATGTCCATGATCTTGCAGATCTTCTCGGCGTGGGTTTCGGACAGCGAACCGCCGAAGACGGTGAAGTCCTGGCTGAAGACATAGACCATCCGGCCGTTGATCGTGCCCCAGCCGGTCACCACGCCGTCGCCCGCGGGCCGTTCCGCCTGCATCCCGAAATCGGTGCAGCGGTGGGCCACGAACATGTCGAATTCCTCGAACGAGCCTTCGTCGAGCAGGAGCTCGATCCGTTCCCGGGCGGTCAGCTTGCCCTTGGCGTGCTGGGCGTCGATGCGGCGTGCGCCGCCGCCCTGCCGTGCGGTTTCGCGCCGGGCCTCGAGTTCCAAAAGTATGTCGTGCATGGCGTCCTCCCCGGGCGCGACCCTAGCGCCTTGCCGCGGCGCGGCAAAGCCGGGATGCGCAACTTTGCAAATTCTTCGCAGAAGATCGCGCGCAAATTGCGAATATGTGACTGCCCGCCCCGGCGCCCCGGCGCGGCGGGGCTGGCGCCTTTGGCAGCGGCGGGAGTATAGGCGCCTTGTCCCTCACACATCAGGTCACGGCATGAACCTTCCCGTCCCCGTCGTCACCATCGGCCTGCTTCTGGCCTCGAACGTCTTCATGACCTTCGCCTGGTACGGTCATCTGAAGTACAAGACCGCGCCGCTGATGACGGTGATCCTGATCAGCTGGGGGATCGCGTTCTTCGAATACCTGCTGCAGGTGCCGGCGAACCGGATCGGCCACGGGCATTTCTCGGCCGCCGAGCTGAAGACGATCCAGGAGGTCATCACCCTGACGGTCTTCGCGGCCTTCTCGGTTCTCTACCTGCGCGAGCCCCTGGCCTGGAACCACCTAGTCGGCTTCGCGTTCATCGCGGCGGGGGCGTTCTTCGTGTTCCACAAATGGTGATTCCCGCCAAGGACGGGCGCAGGGGGGGCTGTGCGCAGACGCTCATGGACAAGGCGGCGGCCCGGGCATAGGTCCGGGACATGACCAGCCGCCCGACGGTCCGCTTCCTCGACCGCGCCACCCCGCCGCACATCATGACGCTCGTCCTGCTTGCCGGGCTCGGGGCGCTGTCGATGAACATCTTCCTGCCCTCGCTGCCGGCAATGGCCGAGGAATTCGGCACCGAGTACCGGTTGATCCAGCTGTCGGTCGCGCTGTACCTGGGCGTGAATGCCGTGCTGCAGGTCTTCATCGGCCCGATCTCGGACCGGTTCGGTCGCCGGCCGGTCATGCTGGCGTCGATCGTCATCTTCCTGATCGCCACCGTCGGCACCCTGGTCGCGACGACGGTCGAGGTGTTCCTGGCGTTCCGGGCGCTTCAGGCGGTGATCGTCGCGGGGCTGGTGGTCGGCCGCGCGGTGGTGCGCGACATGGTCCCGCAGGAAGAGGCCGCGTCGATGATCGGCTATGTCACGATGGGGATGGCGATCGTCCCGATGGTGGGGCCGATGATCGGCGGCGCGCTGGAGGAGGCCTTTTCGTGGCATGCGAGCTTCTGGCTGCTTCTGGCCTGCGGCGCGCTGACCCTGTGGCTGGCCTGGTCGGACATGGGCGAGACGGCGGTGCACCGGTCGACCAGCTTTGCCCAGCAGTTCCGCCAGTACCCCGAGCTTCTGACCTCGCGCCGCTTCTGGGGCTACTGCCTGACCGCCGCCTTCGCCTCGGGCGCGTTCTTCGCATACCTGGGCGGGGCGCCCTTCGTCGGATCGGAGGTCTTCCACCTGTCGCCCGCGGTGCTGGGGTTCTACTTCGGCGCGCCGGCGCTGGGCTATGCCATCGGCAACTTCCTGTCGGGGCGCTTCTCGGTGCGGCTGGGGATCAACCGCATGGTGCTGGCGGGCACCCTCATCACCTGCCTCGGGCTGCTGATGCTTCTGGCGGTGGAGCTTGCGGGCGCCCGTCACCCGGCGGTGTTCTTCGGCTTCATCACCTTCGTCGGGCTCGGCAACGGGATGGTGCTTCCGAACGCCACCGCAGGGATGCTGTCGGTCCGTCCGCGGCTGGCGGGATCGGCCTCGGGCCTGGGCGGGGCGATCATGATCGGCGGGGGCGCGGCCCTGTCGGCGCTGGCCGGCGCGCTGCTGACGCCCGGCTCGGGGCCCTATCCGCTGCTGTACCTGATGCTTGCGACCTCGGGCGCGGCGGTCGTCTCGATCCTCTACGTGATCCGGCGCGAGCGCGCGGTGGGCATTGCCTGACGGGCTTTGCAAAGGCTAGTTTGCAGCCGCAAAGCGCGGAGGCG
>JALORM010000464.1 GCA_025458985.1 Paracoccaceae bacterium
GACCAGCCGGCCGAGTTCCAGACCGATGCCGAACTGGTCGCCTGGCCGCACCTGTCGGCCTTCAACCTCTACCGGCCGCGGACCTACGCCGCCTCGGTCGCGGCCGGCACCGACACGCTGGAGGTCGACCGCGCCGGCGACAGCGCAGCCCTTGCCGCCATCGCGGCGCTGGGGCTCGCCAAGGGCGACCGCATCCTCCTGGTGCCCGACGCGCCGGCCTGGACCACCAGCGCCACGGCCGCCTTCACGGCGCAGGCCTCAAGCCAGGTCCTGAAGGTGGCCGAGGTGCGGCAGGTCCACGACCGCACGATCCTGCGCTTCGAGACCGCCATCGACCGGGCGTGGTCCCTGCCGCTGACCGCGTACCGCCTGGGCCGGACCTGGCGGCACTTCGGGCACGCCGCCCCGCCGACCCACACCAAGCCCACGCCCGCGACCGGCACGGTCACCGGCTCCGCCAGCTACACGACCGGCTTCGAGCGACATCTCCAGCCCGGACACGACTGCGCCAACACCTCGATGTCGGTCGACCTGCCGGCACAGATGATCCCACTGGACCAGGAGGTTGGGGACCTCGTTCCAGGCACTCGCGTCGCGGTCGAGGTGCGGGGGTTGCAATCCTCGGTTGGCGATCCGCTGATCCTCGTCAGGAAGATCGGGGCGCTTCGTGCAACCGCGATGACCTTCGCCACGCAGACCGGACCATCGACGCAAGTGACGCTGGAGTCCCCCCTCGTCACGCACGAAGGCTACACCTACGAGGCCGACATCCGCGACTACCGCATCCACGAGATCACCAGCGCCCGCATGCGCCTGCGCCCGGTCGCGGGCGCCGGGTCGGGCGCCTTCGCGACCGGGACCGGGGCGCTGGCCTTCTACGGCACGCGGGCCGAGGCGCGGAAGCTGATCGACCGGCGCCTGGCGCTGCGCCACGAGGACGGGCGCGCCCTGGAACTGACCTGCATCAGCAACGAGATCGACTTTGCCGTGGCCGGCCCCGAGCCGCGGATGTGGACCCTGTCGTTCGACGCGCCGCCCGCGCCCTTCACGCGCGCCGACTTCGACGAGGAGGCGCCCCGCGTCACGCTGCCGCCCGTCGTGCTGGGCAACGGCGACGCGCGCGCGGCGTTCCAGACCTTCGCGCTGCCGAAGCCGGTCACCCACCTGCTCCACCCCGGCGCGGACCCCGCCGAGGTGCCGGAACTGGTGGTCCACGTGAACGGCCGGGCCGCCGACCGTGTGGCGAGCCTCTTCGGGCAGCCGCCAGACCGGCTGGTCTACGTGCTGCGGCAGGACGACGAGGGCGGCTTCCATGTCACGGCAAGACCGGTGCCCGCCTGCCGACCGGCAAGGGGAACGTCACGGCCACGTTCCGCACCGGGTCGGGCGCGCGCGGGCTTCTGAAGGCCGGCGCGGCGCCGTCGGCCGGCACGAAGATCGCAGGGGTTGCGCGCCTTGCGCTGCCCGGCGAGGTCGCGGGCGGCGCCGAGGCCGAGGAAGCCGGCAACGCCAGGCTCGCCGCGCCGGGCCGGGTTCAGGGCCTCGGCCGGATCGTGAGCCTTGCCGACTACGAGACCGAGCTTCTGGGCGTGCCCGGCGTCTCGCGCGTGCGTGCCGCCTGGGACATCCTCGACGGCACCCCGGGCGTGGTGCTGCGCGTCCTGCTCGAAAGCGGGCGCGAGAGCGAGTACGAGGAGGTTCGCGACGCGATCCTTTCGTTCCAGCGCTGCCGCGGCTCGGACCGCTTCGCGCTGAGGGTCGAGCAGGCGACGCTGAGGCAGGTGTTCCTCGACCTGCGCTTCGCCTTCGATCCCGCGCTGATCGAGGCCGACGTGGCCGCCGCGATCACCGCGCTTCTCGCGCCGATGGACGACCCGACGTCCGACCGCGGCGGCGTCTTCGCGCTGTCCGCCCGGCAGATCGGCGGCAAGGAGTATGCCAGCCGGATCGAGGGCCGGGTACAGGCGATCCCGGGCGTGACCTGGGCCCGCGCGTTCGGCTTCGGGCTGCTGGCGGCCACGCCCGCCGGTACCTTGCCCGAAGACCTGACCCTGCCATCCGCGCCGCGGCCCCGGCAGGCGGTCGTCACGCCCGCCCCGGCCGAGCTTCTGCAACTCCATTCGGCGCACCTGACGCTGGTTTCGGCGCCGCCCGATCCGGGAGGGCCCTGCGCATGACCGCAGAGACGCGCGTTCCGCTCTATGACAGGCTGCCCGAGATCTACCGGGTCCGCGATGCCGAACAGACCCCGCCGGGGATGCTGGCGGCCTACCTGCGCGCGGTCGAGACGGTCTATGGCGCCATCGACGAGAACATCGAGGCGCTCTACGACGACCTCTTCATCGACACCTGCGACGACTGGGTCGTGCCCTACATCGCCGACCTTCTGGGCACCACGCACCTGAAGGGTCCGCCCCGCACGCTGCGCGCCGATGTCGCGGACACCATCGCGCTCAGGCGCCGGAAGGGCACGCTGTCGGCCATCGAGCGGCTGGCGCGGAACCTCACCGACTGGCCCGCCCGCGCGGTGGAGCTGCGCCCCAACGTCGCCTGGGCGCAGCACCTCAACCACCAGCGCCCCGACCGCGGCGGGCGGCCGCCCTACGGGCTGGCGGATGTCGGCCCCTCGACGCCGCGGGTCGGCGGCACGGTCGCGGTGCGCGACCCCGCGATGCTGGAGCTGCTGGGCACGCCGTTCGACCCGTACGCCTACACGCCGGACGTCAAGCGCGCCGACGACGGGGCGGTGCATGTGAACCTGCCGAACCTGGCCATCTACCTCTGGCGGCTTGCGGCCTTCCGGCTGCCGGTCGTCCGGCCGCTTCTCAAGGGCGTAACCGATACCGGCCCCGCCGCGCCGGGCAATGGCCTTGCCCGCTTCATCCTGCGCGTGGACCTCGACGCTCTTGACCGGCCCGTGCGGCTCTTCAACACCTGGCGCCGCCCCGAGGCCGCCGCCGTCGACGGGGTCGAGCGGCTGACCGAGCCCGATGCCGTCGCCGGCCCGATCCTGCCCGCGCGGCTCGAGACCGGGTCCGAGGCCGGCAACCCTTCGGCCTATGTCAGCGTGGATGCCTTCGACGCGGCGGCCGTGCCGCCCACTGGCCTCGACCTCGGCGACACCGGGCTGCAGCTCTACCTGCCCGCCTCGATCCTCGACGGCGTTGCATGGCGCTTCCGCGCCGACAACCTCTGCGCCTGGGAGGCGGGGATAGCCCGGCCTCTCGGCCTGCACGAGATCAGCATCGACCCCGTCATCGGGCGCCTGCTGATCGGCGTCGCCAGCGCCGCCGAGCGCGACGTGCTGCGCACCGCTGCCGGCGCGCCGCGGTTCCTTGCGGGATACAGCTACGGCGCGGTCGGTCCGGTCGGCGCACACCCGGTCTCGCGCGATCCGGCGGTGCCGGCAGGCACGGCGGTCCGGGTGGTCGACGGGCTGGCGGGCGGGCCAACCCTGCAGGACCAGCTCGCGAACCTCCACACCCTGACCGGCCCTCTGATCGTCGAAATCCGCGACAGCCTGGTGCATGACCTCAACCCCGAGACGCTGGCCGGCGCGCTGGCCGAGGGCGGACGGGTGGCGCTGCGGCTGGCGCATCCGGTGACGATCCGCGCGGCG
>JALORM010000045.1 GCA_025458985.1 Paracoccaceae bacterium
ACCAGCCCCTTCGCGGTGTCGGCGCCCGCGCAGACCGGCGCCGACGGCGACGCGCCGGGCTTTGCCAACTACGTGGGCAGCCCGGTCGCCAAGACCGGCTTCCACGCGCTCGACACGGTCGACCTCTTCAACCTGATGCTGCTGCCCGCCGACGGCGCGATGACCGACGCCCAGCGCCGCCAGCTGTGGGGGCCGGCCTCGATCTACTGCCAGGCGCGGCGCGCCTTCCTGCTGATCGACGCGCCCGACGCCTGGACCGACGCCGACGGCCTGCCGGCGGTCGTGCAGAACACCGACGACATCAACAACCTGCGCGCCACCGTGGTGAAGGACCACAGCGCCGTGTTCTACCCCAAGCTCCTGTGGAACGATGCGGGCACGCTGCGCCGGGTCGGCCCGACCGGCGCGATCGCGGGGCTGATGGCGCGCACCGACGCCACCCGCGGCGTCTGGAAGGCTCCCGCCGGCACCGAGGCCGACCTGCGCGGCATCGCGGGCCTGGGGCTGAAGCTGACCGACCTCGAGAACGGGGTCCTGAACAAGCTGGGCGTCAACTGCGCGCGGACCTTCGTCTCGGGCCATGTCAACTGGGGCGCGCGGACCATGGACGGGGCCGACGACCTGGGGTCGGAATGGAAGTACATCCCGATCCGCCGGCTTGCCCTCATGATCGAGGAATCGCTCTACCGCGGAACGCAGTGGGTGGTGTTCGAGCCGAACGACGAGCCGCTCTGGGCGAAGATCCGGCTGAACGTCGGGGTCTTCATGAACGGCCTGTTCCGGCAGGGCGCCTTCCAGGGCTCCAGCCGGTCCGAGGCGTTCTTCGTCAAGTGCGACGGCGAGACGACGACCCAGGCCGACCGCAACCTCGGGATCGTCAACATCGAGGTGGGCTTCGCGCCGCTGAAGCCGGCCGAGTTCGTCGTCATCACCATCCAGCAGATCGCGGGCGACCTGTCCTGACCTGAGCCCCAGGGCCCGGCGGGCCGCATGAAGCAGAAAGGATTTCCGACATGGCGAAGGGTTTCGTGACCAACGCGCACCGGACCGACCCCTACAAGGCGTTCAAGTTCCGGGTGCTGTGGGACCAGAAGGTGGTGATGGGGGTGTCGAAGGTCAGCGCGCTCAAGCGCACGACCGAGGTCGTCACCCACCGCGACGGCGGCGACAACTCGTCGGACCGCAAGTCGCCCGGGCGCACCACCTACGAGGCGGTGACGATGGAGCGCGGCATCACCCACGACCGCGAGTTCGAGGCCTGGGCGAACAAGGTCCATCCCACGGCAGGCGACGCCTCGATGGACCTTGTGGGCTACAAGAAGAACCTCACGCTCGAGGTGCTGAACGAACGCGGGCACGTGGCGATGCGCTATGCGCTGCTGAACTGCTGGGTCAGCGAGTTCACCGCCGTCCCCGACCTGGACGCGAACGCGAATGCGGTCGCCATCGAGTCGATCAAGATCGAGATGGAGGGCTGGGAGCGCGACGTCGAGACGAAGGAGCCCGACGAGGCGAGCCCGGTGCCCGCCGCCTGACCGGGTGACGCGGTGGGGGGCCAGACATGACGGCACGTGCGGACCTGAGCATCCTTCCCGGCGGCGCGGGCGCCGCGGGCCTCGGGCCGCTGCGGTTCCGCGGCCTCGGCCGGGCGGGGGATCTCGATCTCGACTTCGCCGATCCCGACCGGCCACGACTGGTGACGGCGGTGCTCGCAGCCTGCGCCGAGCCTGCCTGCGGCGACGACCCGATCTGGGCGCTGACGCTGGCTGCGCGCATCGGCGGGCTGCTGGCGGTCTGGTCCGCCGCCTCGGGCGACGACCTGCTGGAACTGCGCCTGCGCTGTCCCGGTGCGGGCTGCGGCGCCGACCTCGAGGCCGGACTGCCGGTCACGGCGCTGGTCGATCTGGCGCGCGAGGCCGAGGCGGCGCCCGTGCTCGAGCTGCCCGACGGGTTGCGTCTGCGCCGTCCGACGGGCGCCGACCAGCGGCTCTGGCGCCGCACGCCCGAGCGCGACCCCGAGGGGGCGATCCTTGCCACGCTGACGCTTGCCGGGCAGCTGCCCGATACGCGCGAGGCCCGCGTCGAGCTAGCCGAGCAGATGGCCGAGTTCGACCCGCTGCCGGCCTTTGCGGTGACGATCCGCTGCCCCGACTGTGGACGCGAGTCGACGATCCCCGCCGATCTCGAGGCCGAGTGCCTGGCCCGCCTCGCGCGGGTGCAGGACCGGCTCTTCGCCGATGTCGACGCGCTCGCCCGCCGCTACGGCTGGACCGACGCGGCGATCCTGGACATGCCGGCGCGCCGGCGGGCGCGCTATCTCGCGATGGCAGAGGCCGAAGGGGGCTGGCCATGACCGGCTACTTCGCCCGCCTCGCCGCCCAGACGGGCCTGATCCCCGAGGCGCCGCCCCTGCCCCTGCCCGCATCCGGCCTGCCGCCGGAGGTCGAGGTGGTCGAGACCGTGGTCGAGGCGGTTCCCCCGACGACGCAGGACGCGGCACCCCTGCCGCCTGCGCCCGGGGCGGCGGCAGCGCCGGAGGTGCTTGTCGAACGCGTGGCATTCGAGGATGCGCCCCCTCTGCCACGCGGCGACGCCCCCGCCCGCGCCGCGCCGCCCGTGGCGGATGCGGTCCGGTCCTTGCCGCCAGTCCCGGCACAACCGCCCACGGCCGTTCCGGAAGCGTCGGTCGGGGCCGCGCCGGCGGCCGAGGCTGCTCCCCGGCCCGAGGCGCTGCGCGAGATGCGCATCCGTCAGGTCCTGGAGTGGGTCGCCGCGAACGACCGGCCGCGCCCGCCGCCCGAGACCGAGGCGCCGGCCCAGCCCCGCGACGCAGCGCCGCCGGCAGCGTCGCCGCCGGCCCGCCCGGCCGGTCCGCCGCCGGACCTGCCCGCGCTCGAAATCGCCCTCCCGCCGGCACCTGCGCCCATGCCCGGGCGCCGCCCGCCTGCGCCCGCCGCCACCGCTCCGGTGCCCCAGGCTGGACCTGCGCCCCGCTCGGTGCCGGCACCCGCGGCACCGCCACAGGCCGAGGCGCGGATCGTGGAAGAGCGTGTCGACATCTCGATCGGCACGATCCGGCTTGAGGTGACGCCGCCTCCCGCCGCCGCCACCCGCCGCGTACCCCTCGCCCCGCCCTTGCCCGAGCCCCGTCCCTCCACGCCGCCCGCCGATCCCTTCGGTCGCCTGCGCCGGCGCTACCTGAGGTTCTGAGCCATGGCGCAGGCGGATTCCCATCGGGCGATCGGAGCGGTGACGAGGCTCCTGCGCGACCACCTCACCCGCCGCGGATTCGAGGTGAGCGTGGGCAAGCCCGAGGAAGCCGCCGATGCCAACGGCAACGCAAAGCTGAACCTCTTCCTCTACGAGCTGACCGTCGACGGCCCGATGCGCAACGTCTCGCTGGAGCCTGGACGCCCGCCCCCCGTATGGCTGGTGTTGCGCTACCTGCTGACCGCCTTCGACGACACCGAGCTTTCCGACAGCCCGGCCGCGCACGAGCTTCTGGGGCGCGGCATGATGGCGCTCGACGCGCTCAACTACCTCAGGCTCGACGGCGCCGTCGACCTCGACGTGCGCCGGGCGCTGGAACTCAACCCCGAGCCCCTGAAGATCACCTTCGACGACAGCGGATCGGACCTTCTGTCCAAGCTGATGCAGGGCTCGGAAGAGACCTATCGGCTGTCCGCCGCGGTGCAGGTCCGCCCGGTCCTGCTGCTGCCGGCCGAGCGCGAGCCGTCCAGCCTGCTCGTCGGCGTCGACTACAGCCGGAGCCCCCCGGTGGCGATCCGCGAGGAGGGCCTTCGCATCGAGGCGATCCCCAGCCTCGGGCCGGTGCTGGAGCGGGTCGAGCCCGAGGCGGCCGAACCGGGCGAACGGGTCACGCTCTATGGCACCGACCTGCACCTTGCCGGGCTCGAAGCTGCGCTCGGGCCGCAGGTCCTGCGGGTGACGGCGCAGTTCCCCGACCGCATGACGGTCGAGGTCGAGGGCACGCCGACCGACGGCGGGGCGGTGGGGCCGATCGCGGCAGGGCGGTCGATCTCGGCGGGCGCGCATCCGCTGGTCGTGCGCCGGACGATCGGGAGCGGCAAGGTCCGCGGCTCGAACCTCGTCGGCCTCGGGCTCCGGCCGGTCGTGACGGGGGCGGCGCTGAACGGCGCGGACCTCGTGCTGACGGGGCGCCTCCTCGGCGGCGTCGACGACGACGTGGTGGTGACGCTCCTGCGCGATGGCGCCCCGGTGCGGAGCTTCGAGGCCGTGACGCCCGGCGCGAACCAGCAGAGCCTGACGGTGCCGGGCGTGACCGTCGTCGGCGCGGGCACGTACCTGGCGATGCTGCGCGTGAACGGCCAGCAGGCGCGGATCGCGCCGCTGGTCACGGTGCCGCCATGAGCGCCCGGCTGCGTCCGCCCCCCGCCCCACCTGCGGGCTTCGCGCCGCGCATCGCCGTGGGCGACCCCTTCGCGCGGGTCTGGCTTGCCGGCGCGACGCTCAGGCTCCGGCGCGAGGTGGCCTGGCTCTGGCACGAACGGGGCACGCTGCACGGGCTGCAGGGCGGCGGCACGCTGCCGCCGATGATCGACCCGCTGAGCGAGGCGCTCGACCTCAACCGCTATGACGACGACCGCGCCGCCTTCTTCGCCGCCGACCCGGCCGCGTGCTACCTGACCGAACGGATTGCCGCGCTGGCCCTGCCGAAGGGCAAGCCGCCCCGCGGCGGCTTCGGCTGGCTGGCGGCGGAGCTGTCGCTGTCCGACGCCGCCTGCTTCGTGCTTGCGCTCGCCCTCGGCGGGGCGGTCGACAGCGCGCGCGGCGCGGTGGTGGCGGCGGTGCAGAACGCGCCCGAGGCGCGCGATCCGACGCTGGCGCTGGCGCAGCGCCTCTGGGACCGGCCGGAAGAGGTGCTGCCGCTCTTGGACCCCGCGCACCCGCTGGTCGCCACGGGGGTGCTGGCCGCGCCGGGCGGCTGGGACGCGCCGCTTTCGGTCGCCCCGGTGGTGGCGCGCCAGCTTCTCTTCCCCGAAGCCCCGCCCCCCGCCGCGCTTGCACCCGTGGCCCCGCCGGTGCCCGCGATGGAGGGCGAGGCCGTGGCGCTTGCCGTCGCGCGGCTCAAGTCCCGGGGCGGGGCGCAGGCAGTGCTGGTGCCGCTGGTCGCACCGGACGACGGGCCGCACGCGGCGGCGGCGGCCTCGATCGCGAAGGGCGCGGGGCTCGACCTTCTGGCGCTGCGCGGGGCGGGCGAGGCCGGACCGCTGCTGACCGTGGCCTGGTTGCGCGGGGCGGCGGTGCTGGCGCCTCTTTCCGCCCTGACCGGGCCGGACGGGCGCCCGCAGCTGCCCGCGCCGGGCCTGCCCGTGGTCGCCTTCCTCGCCATGGGGCCGTCCGACCGCACGAACGCCCTGCCCCGGCGCGAGACACTTCCGCGCGTCGTGCTCGACCCGCTCGGCTACCAGGGCCGGCTCGAGGCCTGGCGCCGGGCCCTGCCCGAGGTCTGGGCCGGCGACGAAGGCCGCTCGGCACTGGCCGAGTGCGCCCGCCGGTTCGCCTGCGAAGAGGCCGCCATCGGCCGGATCGCGGCCTCGGTCCGCGCGATGGGCCGCACCATCGACCGCGCCGCGCTGTTCGCCGCCTGCCGGGCCGACCTCGACCTCGGCGACCTTGCCCAGCCGGTCCGCCCGCGCTTCAAGCTGAAGGAACTGATGCTGCCGCCGCGCCAGTCGGGCCAGATCCGGGCGCTGATCCGGGCGCTCGGCGCGCTTGGCACCGTGCACATGGACTGGGGCACGGCGCGGGCCTGGAACGAAAGCGGGCTGTCGGTCCTGTTCTCGGGCCCGCCCGGCACCGGCAAGACCATGGCGGCCGAGGCAATCGCGGCCGAGGTCGGGATGCCGATGTACCGCATCGACCTCAGCCAGGTCGTCAACAAGTACATCGGCGAGACCGAGAAGAACCTCAGCCGCCTGTTCGATGCCGCCGACAGCGGCGACGCGATCCTGTTCTTCGACGAGGCCGACGCCCTCTTCGGCAAGCGCACCGAGGTGAAGGACGCCCACGACCGCTACGCCAACCTCGAGGTCAGCTACCTGCTGGAGCGGATGGAGCGGTTCAAGGGCATGGCGATCCTGGCCTCGAACCGCCGCAAGGACCTCGACGACGCCTTCCTGCGGCGGCTGCGCGCCATCGTGTCCTTCCCGCTGCCCGAGGCGCCGGAACGGCTGCGGATCTGGCGGGCGCTGCTGCCCGCGGGCGTGGACTGCTCGGCGCTCGACCTGCCCTTCCTGGCCGAGCGGCTGCCGCTGTCGGGAGGGCACATCCGCTCGGCCATCTTCAACGCCTGCCTGCAGAGCGTGCGGCCCGGCGAGGACCCGCGGCTCGAGATGCCCGAGGTCGTCCGCGCCGTGAAGGAAGAGTTCGACAAGCTCGGCCGGACGGTCAGCCTGGACCAGTTCGGCGCCTATGCGGGGGAGGTGCGCGATGACGGCTGAAGGACGCCGCAGGACGGTGCGGATCGACGGGCTCGACCTGCGCCTGTCGGGGGTGGAGCCGGGAGTGGCCCGCGCCGTTGCCGCTGCACTTCCCGCCGCCGTCGCGGCGGAGTTCGGGCGCGGTGGCGGAACCGAGGCGGGCGACCTCGGCCTGCCCGCCGGCGCGGGCAGCGCCGAGGTGACGCGGGCGCTTGCCCGCGAGATCGCCGGGCGCATCCGCGCGCGCCTCGACCGGAACGGGGAGGGTTGAGGATGGCCGTTCTGCTGCGCGGCGCGCTGATCGAATATGGGCTCGACCTGATCGGGCCGATCCCGAACGTGGTGATCTTCCAGTTCAACCCGGAATCGCTCAACCGCACGTTCATGCTGCCGCAGCGTCCGACCGGCACCAACGACCGCGAGCAGAGCCAGGCCGGCGACACGGTGAGCGAGAAGATCTCGCTGACCGCGCACTTCAGCGCGCTCGACATGCTGGGCGAGGACAAGGTGCTGGCCAAGGCCTTCGGCATCGGCCCGCAACTGGCCGCGCTGGAGAAGATGGTGATGCCGCCGCCGGCGGACGGGGGGCTTCTGGGCCAGGCGCTCGACGCCATCGGCGATGCGCTCGGCCTCGGCGGCGGGGCCGAGCCGCCGGTGCAGCCGATCCCGCGCCAGCAGTTCCCGCGCACGCTGTTCATCTGGGGTCTGACCCGGGTTCAGCCGGTGCGCATCGCGGCGATGAGCATCGCCGAGGTCGAATACGACAACCTGCTCAACCCGATCCGGGCCGAGGTGGAGATGGAGATCCACGTCCTGCCGATCGACCCCTGTTCCGACGACGTGCTGGCCGCCGGCGCGTCGAAATACACCCAGCTTGCCAAGGACGTGCAGGCGGTGGCGAACCTCGCCAACACCGCCGAGCAGATCGTCGAACTGATCCCGTTGTGACGAAAGGCCCCCGCTGATGTTCCTCGACACCTCCCGCTACGCCCGGACGCCGACCGACACGGTGACCACCGCCGACGGGCGTCCGGCGACGGCGATCCGGCTGCGGCGCCTGCCCGCGACCGCGGGCCGGCCGCGCCTTGTGACCGAGGGCGACCGTCTCGACGTGATCGCCGAGCGCGCCTTCGGCGACGGCACCCGCTTCTGGCACATCGCCGACGCGAACACCGCGCTGCGCGCCGCCGACCTGGTGGCCGAGGTGCTCGACAGCTTCAACCTGCCGGAGTCGTGATGGCCGGAGCCGCCTTCAGGATGTTCTACGACGGCACGCCGGCCACGGTGGAGCAGCTCCGCCAGGTCGAGGCGATCACCGTCGAGCAGGAAATGGAAATGGCGTGGGAGGCGCGGCTGCGCCTGTCGCTGTGCCTGGACGACCGCGGCAACTGGCGGGAGCCGCCCAACACCACCGTGCGCCCCTTCAGCCGCATCCGGATCGAGCTGCGCCTGGGCGACGGCGACTTCCGGCCGCTGATCGACGGGCCGGTGGCGGGCTTCGACACCGAGCTGTCGGCGACCCCCGGCGTCAGCGTCGTCAACATCGTCGTGCGCGACGACAGCGTGCTGATGAACCGCGAGGAGGAAACCGAAGTGTTCGAGAACCTCTCGGATGCCTCGGTTGCGCAGCAGGTCTTCGGCCGCTTTCCCACGGTCGCGGGCACCCGCGTCGGCCCGGCCGCCGCGGTCCAGCCCGCAACGGTGCGGCGCGGCACGGCGATGCAGTTCCTGCGCCAGCTTGCCCGGGCGAACGGGTTTCTTGCCTACGTCCTGCCGGGCAGCATCCCGGGCACCAGCCTCGGGGTCTTCGAGGCGCCACCCACCGCGCCCACGGGCCATCCCCCGCTGGTGCTGCTGGGCGCGGGCCGCAACCTTCAGGGCGCCACCTTCCGCGAGGATGCCGAAGGGCCGGAGCGCAGCGCGGCACGGGTGCTGACGATCCGCGACCAGACCATCGCCGCGTCGCAGCGCAGCTTCGCCGACGAGACGCTGATGGGCGATCTGCCGGCGGTCGGCGGCGACGCAGGCGCGCTGCGCCAGCTGCCGCCCGAAGAGGCGCTGCGCGACGACCCCGAGGCGGCCGCGACAGGCCAGACGCGGCGCAACGCCTACGGCCAGCGGATGACCGCCTCGCTGGTGCCCGGCTGCTACGACGCGGTGCTTGCCGCCTACGACGTCGTCACCGTCCGCGCCGGGACGCTGCCGCAGTCGGGCGACTGGCTGGTGCACCGGGTGACGCACCGGATCACGCCCTCGGTCTATGCGCAGGAGATCGAGGCAAAGCGGAACGCGGTGTCCGACACGGGCGGCGGCGGGCTCAACCTTGGCGCGGCATCGGGGCTCTTCTGAGATGGACAGGGATATCGAACAGCTTCTGGAGCGGGTGGCCGAGCGGCAGCGCACGACCTTCTACGGCAAGTACCGGGGCCTCGTTTCGGACAACGCCGATCCCGACGGGCTGGGCCGGATCAAGGCCGAGGTGCCGGCCGTCCTGGGCGAGGCGGTGTCGCAATGGGCCATGCCCTGCGTTCCCTTCGCGGGACCGAAGCACGGGCTTGCCCTGATCCCCGAGGTCGGCGACGGCGTCTGGATCGAGTTCGAGGCCGGCAACCTCGATCACCCGATCTGGTCGGGCTGCTGGTGGGCCGACGGCCAGCGCCCGGAACCTGCGGGCGAGGTGCAGCGCCTGCTTGCGACCTCGGCCGGACACCAGATCCTGATCGACGAGGACGCCGACGAGATCCGGATCGTCCATCCCGGCGGGGCAGAGCTGGTGATCGGGTCCGACGCGATCACCCTCTCGCTCGGCGGCATGGCGAAGCTCACGACGTCGGGCGCGAGCCTCGTCAACGATGCCTTCAAGGTGGGGGGCTGAGACGATGACCATTCCGGTCCTGACCACGCTCGGCACGGTGATGTGCCCCCATGGCGGGCAGGTGACGCTCAACACCAGCCAGTCGGATGTCGAGGCCGAGGGCGGCAAGGTGATCCTGGTC
>JALORM010000046.1 GCA_025458985.1 Paracoccaceae bacterium
CGTGATCGCCGCCGTCAGCGTCGTCTTCCCGTGGTCAACGTGGCCGATCGTGCCAACGTTCACGTGCGGTTTCGTCCGTTCGAATTTTGCCTTTGCCATCGCTCGCGGCGCCCCGTCGGAAAGGGGGGCCGCCCCGGCTACGAGGCGGCCCCGGTGAACATCGCGCGCCGTCTAATCGGCACATTGCGAAAAATCAAGGGTCAGTCGTCCGGGCGGTCGGTCTTCGGACGCTCCTTGCCCGAGCTGTTCACCGTGGCGGCGCGGGCGGCGGCGCGGACCTCGGGATCGGGGCTGAACCAGTCCTCGTTCTGCTTCAGCCAGTATTCGATGGCGCGCGCCGCATTGAAGGACAGGCTCTGCATCTGTTCGGCCTTGGGCCGCATCAGGCCCGACCCGATGATGCTGTCGGGCGTGAGGAACCCGGTGCTTTCCAGGACGGTCAGCTGCATCACCTCGCCGTTCAGCTTCTGGCGCGTCGCGTTGTCCCAGACGGTTGCCGACACCACGAGGACCGAGCGGGGCTTGACCACCACCGGCACGCCCGGGATCGCCAGCGCATAGGCATCGACGCTGACGCCGAGGTGATACTCTCCGCTGCCCTGGTAGCGGCCGAAGCGGCGGTCGATCTCGGTCTCGAGCGCCGCTTCCCATTCCTCGGCCGTCGCCCCGCGCGTCGGAGGGATCTGCTTGGCCGTCTCGCCCACCACCACGTTGAGGCCGAGACGGAAGTCGCCGAGCGGCTCGGGAGGCTGGTCGAGGTCGCCCGTCGAGCAGGCCGAGACGAGAACAGCCGCGATCAACGCGACGGCACGGGCGAAAGACATGAGACCACTCCAGCTGTCCTGCCCCGAGCCATAGCGCAGCGTGGGCAGGCGCGCAATTCGCCGCGGCGGCCAGCCCTTTGCCCGGCCCGGCACGCGCCCCTATATTGCCTTCGAGGACCTGCCCATGCCCCGAGACGCCGTCACCCCCGCCCTGCCCGTCCAGGTGCCGCTGGTCACCGAACCCTGGGGTGTCCTGAAGTCGCTCGAGGTTGCGCGGCGCAACCTTCTCGAACTGATCCCCGAGCTTGCGCTGCACCAGCCCATCGTGTCGGGCCGGACCGGGGTGCGCTGGCACATGGTGATGGACCCCGAGGCCAACCGGCACATCCTGAAGGACCGGGTCGAGGACTACCCCAAGTCCGAGGTCACGAAGAACATCCTCAAGCCCGCCATCGGCGAAAGCCTGTTCATCGCCGAAGGCGCACACTGGCACTGGCAGCGGCGCGCCGCCGCGCCGGTCTTTTCGCTGCGCAACATCCAGAACCTCGGGCCGATCATGACGGCGGCGGCCGAGCGGTCGGTGGCGCGGGTCGACGCGGCCGTGGGCCGGGCGGCGAACCTCTTCGACGAGATGGTGACGGCGACCTTCGAGGTGATCTCGGACGTCACGCTGTCGGGGGGCGAGGCCTTCGACCGCGCGGCCGTCCACCGCGCCATCGACAACTACATCTCGCAGACGGCGAAGGTCTCGCTCCTCGACATCCTCGGCGCGCCGGTCTGGGTGCCGCGCCCGTTGCGCCTGCTGTCTTCGGGGGCGATGCGCGACATGAAGCGCACCGCCGACGCGGCGATCGAGGGGCGGCGGACACGCCAAGTCGCGGCTGGGGTGCCGGACCTTCTCGACCTTCTGCTCGAGGGCGAAGATCCCAAGACCGGCCGGCGCATGTCGACGCAGGAACTCCGCGACAACCTGCTCACCTTCATCGTGGCTGGGCACGAGACGACCGCGCTGACGCTGGCCTGGTCGCTCTACCTTCTGGCCTTCGATCCCGCGCAGCAGGACCGGGCGCGCGCCGAGGCGCAGCGCGTGCTTCGCGGCCGCACCGCGACGGCCGCGGATGTGGAGCGCCTGCCCTTCGTCCGGCAGGTGATCGACGAGGCGCTGCGCCTCTATCCGCCGGCGGCGATGGTGTCGCGCACCGCTCGCGCGCCAGACACGATCCTCGGCCGCGAGGTCAGGCCGGGGGACACGGTCATGCTTCCGTTCTACGCGCTACACCGCAGCTACCTGCTGTGGGAAGACCCCCATGCCTTCCGCCCCGACCGTTTCGCCGACCGAGAGGCGATCGACCGCTTCGCCTACCTGCCCTTCGGCGACGGGCCGCGGATCTGCATCGGCGCCTCCTTCGCGATCCAGGAGGCGGTCATCATCCTCGCGACGCTGATCTCGCGCTTCCGCTTCGCCCGCGTGCCGGGAAAGGAACCGAAGCCCGTCCTGATCCTGACTCTGCGCCCCGAGGGCGGCGTCTGGCTGACCGTGGAGCGGGCAGACGGCGAGGGGGACGCGGCCCGGGCGGCCTGAGGCCCCCGCGACGCGTGGGCGGACCGGGTTTCCCGGCGGCAGGCACGGTCCTTCGGCGGGAGCGAGCCGGTTCGCGCGTTGCGGCCGGCGGGTCGTCGCCGATGCGCCGGGCGACCGGGCCGGCGGCGCTGGTGCCCTTCCGGCCCGCCCGCCATCTTCGGCTGCCGGAGGACCCATGCCCAGAAGAACCACCCGCCGCCGCTTCCTCAAGGCCGGTCTGGCCGCCGCCGCGGTCGGCGGTGCCGGCTACGCGCTCTGGCCGGACATGGGCCCCTACCGGGCCGAGGCCGACCGCCTTCGACGCCCCCTTGCCACCGAACCCGACCTGCACGATCTGGTCCGCTTCGCGACGCTCGCGCCGAATGGCCACAACACCCAGCCCTGGCATTTCCGGCTGCAGGAGGCGCGGGTGACGATCCTGCCAGATCCGTCCCGCCGCACGCCCGTCGTCGACCCCGACGACCACCACCTCTGCATCAGCCTCGGCTGCGCCGGCGAGACGCTGGCGCTTGCCGCTGCCGCACGGGGCCGCCCGGCCGACCTGCGGGTGGAAGACGGCGCGTCCCCGTCGGTGGACCTGGCGCTGGGGCGCGGCCCCGCGACGGAAAGCCCGCTGTTTGCGGCGATCCCGCTCAGGCAGTCCACCCGGTCCGACTACGACGGCCAGCCGGTCGCTCCGGCCGATCTTGCGCTGATGGAGCGCGCGGCACGACAGGACGGCGTGTCGCTCGCGCTCTTCACCGCACCCGCCGACCGCGAGGCAATCCTCGACTATGTCATCGCGGGCAACGACGCGCAGATGGACGACCCCGCCTTCGTGACGGAGCTGAGGGGGTGGATCCGGTTCGGTCCAGACCGCGCGCTGGCCACCGCCGACGGCCTCTTCAGCGCGTGCTCGGGCAATCCCGCCCTGCCGGAGCGTCTTGGGCAACTGGCCTTCGGCGCCGTCTTCACCAAGGAGCGCGAGGCCGACCGCTACGCCGGCCAGCTGCGCTCTTCGGCGGGGATCGCGGTGTTCACCGCCGACCGGACGGACCACGCGCATTGGGTCGCCGTGGGGCAGAGCTTCCAGCGCTTCGCGCTTCAGGCAACCGCGCTTGGCATCCGCACCGCGCATGTCAACCAGCCGGTCGAGGTGCCCGCAGTGCGCGAGGACTTCGCCCGCTGGCTGGGCGCGCCGGGGGCGCGGCCCGACCTCGTGGTGCGCTTCGGGCGTGCCCCGGCGATGCCGATGTCGTTGCGCCGCCCGGTCGAGGCAGTGCTGGCCTGAGCGCCGCCTACCCTGCCAGCAGCGCGCGCGCCGCCGCCCGTGCCTCGTCTGTCACGGTGTCGGCGGCCAGCATCCGGGCGATCTCGTCCACCCGGTCCGCGTCGCCCAGCGCGACCACCCGCGACAGGGTCGTGCCGGCGGCGACGGTCTTCTCGACCCGCCAGTGATGCCCGCCCCGCGCCGCCACCTGCGGCGAATGGGTGACGACCAGCACCTGAGCGCCTTCGGCCAGGCGCGCCAGCCGCCGCCCCACGGCGTCCGCCGTCGCACCGCCCACACCGCGGTCGATCTCGTCGAAGATCAGCGTCAGTGCCTCGGACCCGCGGCTGAGGCAGACCTTGAGCGCCAGCAGGAACCGCGACAGCTCGCCTCCCGAGGCGATCCGCGCGAGCGGCCCGGGCGGCGCGCCGGGGTTGGTGGCCACGCTGAAGGCGACCGCGTCGCGGCCTTCTGGGCCCGGCTCGCCACGCTCGATCTCGGTCGCGAAGACCGCACGCTCCATCTTCAGCGGCGCAAGTTCCCCCGCCATCGCCGCGTCGAGACGCCCGGCCGCCCTGCGCCGGATCTCCGTCAGCCCCTCGGCCGCCCTGTCGTAGGCCGCCTCGGCCGCCGCCGCGTCGGCGGCGAGCGCGGCGAGGTTCCGCGCGCCTCCGTCGAGGGCGGCGAGCCGGGAACGCAGGTCGCCCGCCAGCGTCCCGAGGTCGTCGGGCAGGACGCCGTGCTTGCGCGCCAGCGCGCGGATCGCGAACAGCCGTTCCTCGACCCGCTCGAGGTCGCCCGTGTCGAATTCAAGCGCCTCGAGGCAGTCCGCAACGCCCCGCTCGGCCTCGCCGAGTTCGCTGAGGGCGCGCGACAGCGCCGCCAGCGGCGCCTCGAGCCGCCCCTCCAGACTGTCCGCGCCCCGGTCGGCGGCGCCTTCGAGCCAGCGCACCGCGTCGAGCAGCGGACCCTCGGCCCCCTCGGGCCCCAGCGCGGCCTGGGCGCGGGCGATGTCCTCGCGGATGCGGCCGGCGGCCTGCATCCGCCGACGGCGCACATCAAGCGTGGCGTCCTCGCCCGGTTCGGGCGCAAGGTCGTCCATCTCGGCCACCGCATGGCGCAGGTAGTCCTCTTCGGCCTTCGCCGCGGCCAGCGCGGCCTCGGCCTCGGCAAGCCGCCGCGCCGCGTCGCGTCTCGCGGCCCAGGCGGCCCTGACCCCGGCCACCGCCTCGTCGGCGCCGGCGAAGGCATCCAGCAGACGACGGTGTCCGCGCGGGTCGAGAAGGCCGCGGTCGTCGTGCTGGCCATGCAGTTCCACCAGCGTCTCGGACAGCGCCCGCAAAACCTCTCCCGAGGCGCGCCGGTCGTTGACGAAGGCGCTCTTGCGGCCGTCGGGCGCGGCGACGCGGCGCAGCAGAAGCTCGTCGGCCACCGGCAGCCCGGCTTCTTCCAGCACCCCGCGCGCCGCATGGCCGGCGGGCAGGTCGAAGACTGCCGTCACCTCGCCCTCGGGGGCACCTGCGCGCACCACCTCGGCGCGGCCGCGCCAGCCCAGCACGAAGCCCAGGCAATCGAGAAGAATCGACTTGCCTGCTCCGGTCTCGCCGGTCAGGACATTCAGCCCCGGCCGGAAGTCGAGCGCCAGGCGTTCGATCAGCAGCATGTCGCGGATGTCGAGGTGCCTCAGCATGGCCCGACCTGCGTCAGAGCCATTCGCCCCGGATCACCTGGCGGTAGACCTGCCGGAGCCAGCCCTCGCCGCGGGCTTCGGGCTGGAGCCCCCGACCGGTCAGCAGCGCGAAGCTGTCCTCGTAGAAGGGGCTGGCCTGGAAGTTGTGGCCGAGGATGGCGCCGGCCGTCTGCGCCTCGTCCGTGAGGCCGAGCGAAAGGTAGGCTTCCACCAGCCGGTGCAGGGCCTCGGGCGTATGGGTCGTGGTCTGGAACTGTTCCACCACGACGCGGAACCGGTTGATCGCGGCGGTGTGGTGGCCGCGCTTGAGGTAGAAGCGGCCGATCTCCATCTCTTTCGCGGCGAGATGGTCATAGGCGAGATCGAACTTCAGGATCGCCGAGCGTGCATACTCGCTTTCGGGGTATCGCTCGATCACTGCGCGCAGCGCCTGCAGCGCCTGGAACGTGAGGCCCTGATCGCGGCCGATCGCGTCAATCTGATCGTAGTAGCTGAGCGCCAGCAGGTACTGCGCATAGGCCGCATCGTCGTCAGCCGGGTAGAAGTCGATGTAGCGCTGCGCGGTGGCGCGGCTCTGCTCGTAATCACGGTTCTGGTGGTAGGCCATGGCCTGCATGATCAGCGCACGCTTGGCCCATTCCGAATAGGGGTAAAGCCGTTCCACCTCGCCGAAGTACCGCGCCGCCTCCTGCGGCTTGCCGGATTCCAGCTCGAACTCGCCGCGGGTGTAGATCTCTTCGGCCGAGAAGCTTTCGAGCGGCACCTCGCGGTTCCCGCCGCCGCAGGCGGCCAGCGTCAGCGCGAGGACCGCAACCCCGATCCCCCGACCTGCCCAGCGACCGCCGCTCATGCCCGATTCTCGTCCCTTTTCTTGCACAGCAAAGCTGCCGCGCCGCGGCGCGCCCTCTGTCGCGGTTGTCCTAGCATAGAAAAAACCGGGGCGCAAAACGCCAATCGGCGCAGCGCCCCGAGGTCAGGCCACCGCAAGAATGTCGGTCTGGCGAAGCCCCGCACCGGGCAGAAGCCGCTCGGTCTCGGGCCCGCACAGCGTCATCCGGAACGCATCCGGGCGCGCGAACAGGGCGCGGAGCAGACGGTTGGTCAGGGCGTGGCCCGCGCGGTGTCCGACGTAGCGCCCCAGAAGCGGCGCCCCGGCCAGGGCAAGGTCGCCCAGCGCATCGAGCATCTTGTGGCGCACCGGCTCGTCGGGGTGGCGCAGCCCGCCGGGGGTCAGCACCTCGGACCCGTCGACCACGACGGCATTCTCCATCGTGCCGCCCAGCGCCAGGCCGTTCGCGCGCATCGCGTCGACATCGGCCTTGCGGCAGAAGGTGCGGCTGTCGGACAGCTCGCGCACGAAGGTCCCGTTGGCCAGCGACAGCGCCTTGTGCTGGCGCCCGATCGCGGCATCGGCGAAGTCGATGGCGAAGTCGATCTCGAGCGTCCGGGCCGGGGCAAGCCGGGCCCAGGCGTCGCCCTCGCGCACCTCGACCACGTCGAGCACACGCAGCACCCGCACCGGCGCATCCAGCATCCTGAGGCCGCGCGCCAGGATCGCCCGGACGAAGGGCGCCGCCGAGCCGTCCAGGATGGGGACTTCCGGTCCGTCGATCTCGATCAGAAGGTTGTGCACGCCGCAGCCGGCCAGGGCGGCCATCAGGTGCTCGATCGTCGAGACCTCGACGCCCGACGCATTGGCGACCCGGGTGCAGAGCCGCGCGTCGACCACCGCATCCCAGCGGGCGGGGATCAGGGCGTCGCGCCCTTCGACATCGGTGCGGCGGAACCAGATGCCGTACTCGGCCGAAGCCGGGCGCAGCGTCATGCGCACTGGCCGGCCGGAATGGAGTCCGGTTCCGGTGAATCCGATAGGGGCCTTCAGCGTCGTCTGCAAAGCTCTGACCTCGATGCTGCGGCTCGCTTCTCCGGCGCGCCGCTTGACGCCAAAGCAGGTAGCGACGCCCGCGCCGGCGCTCAACTCACTCTTTGCAACTTCATGAAACATTAACGCTCCGCACTGCGCAGCTTTCTGCCACGTCGGGCGAGTCGGGCGGATAACATTGTGTTTTCAATGCGATGGGGGCCGGATCGCTCCGGCCCCCATGACACAAATGTGACGGTGCTCAGTTGGCCTGACGGCGCAGGAAGGCCGGGATCTCGATCCGTTCGTGGTCGGGATCGTGCTCGGGCTCGGGCTGCGGCGCGCGGCCGTGATCGCCGCGGACGGGCGGTTGCTGGCGTGCCGAGCCGAACGGTGCGCGCTCTTCGGCATGGCCGCCGGTCATGCGGTTGATGAGCGTGTTGATCCCGAAGCGCCCGGCGCGCTCGGGCTGCGCCGGTGCCGCGGCCGGCCGCGGCACGGCCGTGCTCGCGGGCGGCACCTTGGCGACAGCCGCCCGCAGGCGCTGGAGCGTCTCGTCCGACGGCATGCCAGGGCGCGGCGGCGCAGCCGGCGCGACGAAGGTCTCGGCCTCTCGCGCCGCAGCCGCTTCCGCCCGCGCCGCGGCGGCAGCCGGATTGTAGGCGGGCGGTGGAAGATCATCCTCGGCAGCTTGCGCGTCGTCCTCGATTTCGCTGAAGAGCGACGGCTCGCGGACATCGGCGCGGGCCTCGAACACCGGCTCGGGCGCAACGTAGCGCTCGGCCGGGGCGGGAGCGGCGGCCGCAGGCTGTTCGAACACCGGCTCGGGGCGCGGTTCCGCAGGTTGCTGGACCGGACGGCTGGTGTCGACCACGAGCGGCGCCGCGGTACGGCGGCGCGGCACGGGCATCTCGGCCGCGGGCGCCGCGTCGATCCCGGTCGCCACGACCGAAACCCGCATCACCCCGTCCATCGAGTCATCCAGCGTCGAGCCGACGATGATGTTGGCGTCGGGGTCCACTTCCTCGCGGATGCGGTTCGCCGCCTCGTCCAGCTCGAAAAGGGTCAGGTCGTAGCCGCCGGTGATGTTGATCAGCACGCCGCGCGCGCCGCGCAGGCTGATCTCGTCCAGCAGCGGGTTGGCGATGGCCTTCTCGGCGGCCTGCACGGCGCGATCCTCGCCCACGGCCTCGCCGGTGCCCATCATCGCCTTGCCCATCTCGTCCATCACCGCGCGCACGTCGGCGAAGTCGAGGTTGATGAGGCCGGGCCGCACCATCAGGTCGGTGACGCCCTTGACCCCCTGGTAGAGCACGTCATCGGCCATGGCGAAGGCCTCGGTGAAGGTCGTCTTCTCGTTGGCCAGCCGGAACAGGTTCTGGTTCGGGATCACGATCAGCGTGTCGACCACCCGCTGCAGCGCTTCGACCCCTTCCTCGGCCTGGCGCATCCGCTTGGCCCCCTCGAACTGGAAGGGCTTGGTCACCACGCCCACGGTCAGGACGCCGAGTTCCCGCGCCGCCTGGGCGATGATGGGCGCGGCGCCGGTGCCGGTGCCGCCGCCCATGCCGGCGGTGATGAAGCACATGTGGGCGCCGGCGAGGCGGTCCACGATCTCTTCGATCGTCTCTTCGGCAGCCGCGGCGCCCACCGCGGGGCGGGCCCCCGCGCCGAGCCCTTCGGTCACCTTCACGCCCATCTGGATGCGGCTGTTGGCGCGGCTTTGCGCCAGGGCCTGGGCGTCGGTGTTCGCCACCACGAAGTCGACGCCCTGCAGCTCCTTCTCGATCATGTTGTTGACCGCGTTGCCGCCTGCGCCGCCCACGCCGAACACCGTGATGCGCGGCTTCAGGTCGTCGTTGTCCTTGGAGGGGATCGAGAGGTTGAGTGCCATGGTGCTGTCCGCCTGTGCGTTTTTCCGGCGTCGCTGCCCGCTGCCGGCTGCCAAATTAGACCGATCTTAGCCATTGACCGGGAACAGGTCACGCGGAATCCATCAGATTCATACAAAATCTGGCGAGGTTTTCTGGGCTTTCAGCGGGATTTCGCCGTGATCCACAACCTTTGGGGGTCACCAGTTGTCCTGAGGCTCCGGGCGGGATAGCTTTCCATCGGAATCTCGAAGTCCCACCATTCGTCCTGCGGGTGGGCTGCGAAGAGGCAGAGGCCCACGGCCGAGGCGAAGGCTGGCCCGGTGGCGGCCTGGGGCAGCCCCTGGACGCGCAGCGGACGGCCGAGCCGCACCTGCTGGCCGAGGATGCGCGTCGCCAGCCCGTCAAGCCCGGGGATCTGGCTTCCGCCCCCTGTCAGCACGATCTGGCGCGAGGGCAGGTGTTCGAACCCAGCCGCGTCCAGCCGGGCGCGGACCTCTTCCAGGATCTCCTCGACCCGGGGCCGCATGATCCCGATCAGCTCGCTGCGGCTGACGCGCCTGCGGTCGCGTTCCCAGTCGCCGGTTTCGCCCTCCATGTCGATCATCTCGCGGTCGTCCATGCCGGTGGCGACGACGCCGCCGTGGAAGGTCTTGATCCGCTCGGCCTGGGCCAGCGGCACCTGCAGGCCCTTCGAGATGTCCGAGGTGACATGGTCGCCCCCGAGCCGAACCGCGTCGGCGTAGATCATGTGCTTCTTTATGAAGACCGACACGCCGGTCGTGCCGCCGCCGAGGTCGATGCAGGCGGCACCCAGCTCCTGCTCGTCCTCGACCAGGCTTGAAATGCCCGAAACGTAGGCCGACGAGGCCAGCCCCGCGAGCTCGAGGTCGCAGCGCTGGATGCAGTAGAGCAGGTTCTGCACCGGCGCCTCGTCGACCGACAGCAGGTGCATGTCGACCGACAGGCGGTTGCCGATCTGGCCGCGC
>JALORM010000465.1 GCA_025458985.1 Paracoccaceae bacterium
CTGCCCGTTCTCGCCCGCCCCGATCCAGGAGGCCTGCGTCACGATCCCGTCGAAGGGCCGCGCGCCGTGGTGGCGGCTGTCGATCTCGACGGTCGCATGGGTGCCGATCAGCGCGTCGAAGTCCAGATGCGGCCGGGTGGACAGGGCCTCGACCTGGTAGTCGAAAAGCCCGTTCAGGCAATCCGCGCCCTCGAGGCGCAGCAGGACCAGCACATCGGGCCCGAGCACCGTCGTCAGGCGGCCGAGGCGCTCCTGCTGGCGGAAAACGTCGTTCATCGTCAACCCGTACCGGCAAAGGGGCCCCACCCTGGCGGGAGAATAGCGTGGCGCGTAGGGCGATCAACCGAAAGCTGCGCGCCACATCCGGTAACGCCCCTGCCCGGTGACTTCGCGGATCAGCCCCCGGGCTTCCATCCAGGCAAGGTTGCGCCGGACGGCCGCGCGGCTGGCGCCGGTCAAGGCCTCGGCCATCGGGGCCGAGACGAGCGGCCAGTCGGCCAGCACGGCGCGCAATGTGGGCGGCGTCCTGCCCGAAAGGGGGGCCATCTCAAACTCCGCCCGCGCCGCCCAGGCCTCGACATCGTCGAGGCGCCGCATCGCGGTCAGGCAGGCGGCCTCCATCCCGTCGAGCCAGCGCGCCAGACGGTCGGCTGGTGGGCCACCGGCGCGAAGTCCCTCTGCCCCGCCCACGCGCCGCCGTGACGACCGCTTCCATCCGGTTGCCGTCTGGCCCAAGACCGGCAAGCCCCCACAGGTGGAAGCCCAGGCAGGCGCGGGTGATCGGGTGCAGGTCGGCGGCTTGTGCCATCAGGTCCAGCCAGCCGGCCGCGCGATCCGCAAAGGGCTCGGCGTCTTCACCGAGGGTCTCGGGGTCACGACGATCCAGAAAGGCGGAGAGGTCCACCTCCGGCCCCGGCCCGCCCGTCAGGCGCCGCACCGCCCACCCGACTCGCGCCAGTGCCGCGGTACCTTCCTCCACGCCGGACAGGCGCAGGGCGATCCAGAGCGCCAGCCGGTCCGGCCCGATGCGGTCGCCTGCGAACCAGCTGAGGTCGGCCGCCTCGATCAGGGCAAGCCGCTGCCGCCACCCCTCTGGCCCGCGCTTCAGCCGTTCGTCCAGTCCGCCGAGCCGCCCCGCGACGCGGGCGAGGCGCGCGGCCTGGCCCGCCTCGGCCCTGCGCCAGTCATCGAGAACCGCGGTCTCGCAGGGTTCCGCCCGTGGCCCGGGCGGCAGATCGTCGGGCTCGTCGTCCATTGGACCGGGTAGGAACCACAGGTCGTCCCCGGACGCCGGTTCGGCCTCCTCTGCATCGATGGCGAGGGCGTCGGATTCATCATGCACAGAAGGGGTTCTAGGCTTCATATGTGCAAAATAAGGCTATGTTGCAGTTAACCCAAGGGTTTTATCAGAGCGCGCCTGCATGACCTATATGGCACGCGCGCGCGACGGTCTGCGAGCACTCTCCGTTCACGCTCAGCGTATGGAAACCAAGGCCTTTCTGATGAACAACGCCACAGAGCGCGCCCTTGCGCGCGTTCTCAAACGGTCGTTTATGCGCATCATATAAAACTGCAAGCGCGACCCTAGAACTCCCCGATGCCGAAGGGTGCAGGTCCACTTGCGTCGATGGTGCTACCTGGTCATACTTTCCACTGGGAGGATCCACATGACGATCAAGAGTTCGATCTCGCTACGGGATGACCAGCACGCCTTTGCCCGGGAACTGGTCGAGACAGGGCGCTTCCCATCAGTCAGCGCGGTGGTGCAGCACGGCATCGACCTTCTGCGCCAGCAGGCCGCCGATGCCGAAGCCGACCGCGCGGCCTTGCGCAGGCTGCTGATCGAGCGTGCAGCCGGTCCCTTTGTGACCGCAGACGTCGTTCGGGCAGGACTTGCGGACCGGCGTGCGGCACGTCAGGAATGACCCGGTCGGCGTGGTCGGTCGTCTTTGCGGCCGATGCTGTCGCTGATCTGGACCTGATCGACCAGCACTTGCTCCATGCCTACCGCGCCTTCGGTGAAAGCCCCGCAGAGGCTGCGAACCACGCAGCAGCCCGGATCGACAGCATCATCTTGACCGCGGAGCGTCTGGCGACTGCCCCGTTCCGCGGGGAACCGCACGACGATCTGCTCCCCGGCCTCCGTCACCTGGCGATCGATGGCGCGGTCTACTGGTTCGTTGTGGATACCGACGTTCGTCAGGTCCGCGTGCTCGCCCTGTTCTTCGGCGGACAGGATCACCAGCGCCACATGATGGTCCGGCTTCTGCAACGGGGAGCGCCGTGATGACACCTTCATGCGGCGGGGGACAGCCATGCTGATAGGCTACGCGCGCGTCTCGACCGAGGATCAGACCCCCCTGCCCCAGTCGCAGGCCCTGAAATCCGCAGGCTGCGCCGAGATCCATGAGGAGCAAGCTTCGGGCGGTAACCGTGCGCGGCCCGTGCTGGCCCGCGTGCTGGACCGGATCGGCAAAGGCGACACGCTGGTCGTCGTGCGCATCGACCGCCTTGCGCGGTCGCTCTCGCATCTGCTGGAGGTGATCGAGCGGCTGGAGGCGAAAGGTGCCTTCTTCCGCTCTCTGACCGATCCGATCGACACATCGTCGCCGCAGGGCAAGTTCACCTTGCAGGTCCTGGGTGCCGCGGCCGAGTTCGAGCGGGCCCTGATCCGCGAACGCACCAAGGCGGGGCTGGCCTCGGCGCGCAGCAAGGGCCGGATCGGCGGCAATCCGGGCTTGCGCGCCCGCGATCCCGCGGCGCTACGCAAGGTGCGGCTGGCGCGACAGGACGGCTATATGGAACGGCTGAACGAGACGGCGCAGGACTGGGTGCCCCATGTCCGCCGCCTGCGGCCCGACATGGCGTGGGAAGACGTGCTGCGCATCGTCAACGGCCCCCTGCCCCGCGAGCGGCATTGGACGCAAAGCCGTCGTCGCCGCCATCAAAGGCGCGGATCCCGACATCACGCTTCAGGCGATCTGCAGCCGGCTGGAAGCGATGCGCGAACGCACGCCTCGCGGGCGGACAAGCTGGCAGCCCTCGTCGGTGAAGATGCTGTTGGAACGGGCCGAGAGGCTCGGGCTCTTGGGGTAGGCACGGCGGACACCTGCGCCCCCTCACGCAAACGGGTTCACAATCCGCAGCCGGTCCTCGACAAGCAGGCCATCCTGCATGTCCTCGCTCCACAGCGTGGTGCAGCCCGCAACCAAAGCGCTGGCCACGATCATCGCATCGTAGATCGAGAAGCCGTAGCGTTCCGCCAAGGCGCGACCGACGTCATGGGTCTGAAGTGTCA
>JALORM010000466.1 GCA_025458985.1 Paracoccaceae bacterium
GATGAAGTCGTTCATCCGCCGGTCCGACCTGAGCCGCGACCGCGCCGAGCAGCGCCCCGAGCGCTTCGGCGTGGGCGACAAGGTGGATGTCCGCGTGACAAACGTCGACGCCAAGACCCGCAAGCTGGGCCTGTCGATCAAGGCGCGCGAGATCGCCGAGGAGAAGGAGGCCGTCGAGCAGTACGGGTCTTCGGACTCCGGCGCCTCGCTGGGCGACATCCTCGGCGCCGCCCTGAAGCGCAAGGGCGACGACTAGGAACCCCTCGGCGCGCGCCTGCGCGCGCCGACCGGCCGACGGGACGGCGCCCTCTGGGGCGCCGTCTTGCGTTCCGGATTCCGCATACCGGCGTACACAATGATTCGCGCCGATCCTTGCGCCGCGCCGCCTGGTCAGGCCGAGACCGGCCCGGATGCCGTCGAACCCCCGGATTCGGCGGCAGAAATCCCCCCAGACGCCGCCCTTTCCGTTTCTCACGGCGGGGAATCGCTCTATAGTCCGCGGAACGCGCGCGGGGAACGACGCGCCTCAATGCGGTCTCGGGGGAGGGGTGATGATCCGGTCCGAACTGATCCAGAAGATCGCCGAGGAAAATCCGCACCTGTTCCAGCGCGACGTCGAGAGGATCGTGAACACGATCTTCGACGAGATCATCGAGGCGATGGCGCGGGGCGACCGGGTCGAGTTGCGCGGGTTCGGCGCCTTTTCCGTGAAGAAGCGCGATGCACGGACCGGGCGGAACCCGCGGACGGGCGAGTCGGTTGAGGTCGAGGAAAAGCACGTGCCCTTCTTCAAGACCGGCAAGGGCCTGCGCGACAGGCTGAACGGCGGAAGCTGATGAGATACCTGAAGTACGCCTTCCTCGCGGCGCTGGCGCTGGTTCTTGTCACGCTTGCGCTGGCGAACCGTCCGATGGTGACCCTGCGCCTCCTGCCCGAGGAGATGGGCGCCTTTGCCGGCATCAACTGGGCAATCGAGCTGCCCCTGTTCCTCGTGGTGATGATCGGCGTGGTGCTGGGCCTCCTGATCGGTTTCGTCTGGGAATGGCTGCGCGAGCACAAGCACCGGGCAGCCGCCGCCGAGGCGCGCCGACAGGCGGCACGCTACGAGCGGGAAGTGTCGCAGCTGAAGTCCGCGCGGCCCGAGGCCGAGGACGAGGTGCTGGCTCTGCTCGACCAGCCGCGGAAGGCGGGCTGAGGCCCGGGCCATGCCGTCGGACATCCGTGTGAAGATCTGCGGGCTGCGGCGGGCGGCGGATGTCGATGCCGCCGTTGCGGCCGGTGCTGCCTACGTCGGCCTTGTGTTCTTCGCGAAGTCGCCCCGCCACGTTTCGGCCGCCGAGGCGGCGGACCTTGCTGCCCGCGTGCCGCCCGGCGTCGCCAAGGTGGCGCTGACGGTGGACATGGACGACGCAGAGCTTGATGCCCTCGTGTCGGCCGTGCCGATCGACATGCTGCAGCTTCACGGCCACGAGACGCCCGAACGGGTATCGGCCGTCAGGGCGCGGCACGGCCTGCCGGTGATGAAGGCCGTGGGCATCGCGACGGCCGAGGATCTTTCCGCTCTCGACGCCCATGCCCGTGTGGCCGATCAGATCCTGGTGGACGCCAAACCGCCGCCCGGGGCCGACCGCCCCGGCGGCAACGCGGTGGCCTTCGACTGGCGTCTGATCGCCGGCCGCCGTTGGCCGGTGCCCTGGATGCTTGCGGGAGGGCTCACCCCCGGCAACGTCGCCGAGGCGATCCGCCTGACCGGCGCGCGTCAGGTGGACGTTTCCTCTGGCGTGGAAACGGCCCCTGGAATGAAGGACGAGGCGCTGATCCGCGACTTCGTGGCGCGCGCGCACGCGTGAACTCCGGCGTCGACGGCCTGTAAACCATGCCGGGCGCAGCCTTGCGACCATGAGCAACCCGCTGCCACCCTGCATCACCCCCGATGTCTGGCTCCGCCAGGTCTTCAGTTCGCACCAGGCATTGGAGGGTGGCGTCGTGCGGCGCAAGGTCAGGGATGTCGAGCGGATCGTGGGGCGCGACGCCTTCGAGACCTATCTGCGCCAGCGCGGGTTCCGTGCGGTCGAGAACGCCGGGCAGTATGTCGTCTTCTGCAACCGGGGACCGGTGCGCGTCATCGAATAGCGCCGCCAAGTTCCTTCGAACGAACTTGAGGCAAGACTTTTCGAAAAGTCTTGCGTCGCTTTACGGGGCGGACGCCGCGCGCTAAGTGCGTTCTGCACGCCAGGAGGTCCGCCATGCCCGAAGACCTGATCAACAGCTTCATGACCGGCCCGGACGAACGCGGGCGCTTCGGTCAGTTCGGCGGGCGGTTCGTCTCCGAGACGCTGATGCCGCTCATCCTCGAGCTCGAGCGGCAGTACGAGATCGCCAAGACCTCGCCGCTGTACCTGGCCGAGCGGCTGACCGAGCGCCTCGGCGGCGCCAAGGTCTACATGAAGCGCGACGAGCTGAACCACACCGGTGCGCACAAGATCAACAACGTGCTGGGCCAGATCATCCTGGCCCGCCGCATGGGCAAGACCCGCATCATCGCCGAGACGGGCGCCGGCCAGCACGGCGTGGCGACTGCCACGGTCTGCGCCAAGTTCGGGCTGAAGTGCGTGGTCTACATGGGCGCGCATGACGTGGAGCGTCAGGCGCCGAACGTCTTCCGCATGCGCCTTCTCGGCGCG
>JALORM010000047.1 GCA_025458985.1 Paracoccaceae bacterium
ACGCAGCCGCTGCCGTTGATGTCCTCGGGCCGCTGGCGGCGATATTCGTCGGTGATCCACATCATCGTCTGCTCGGACGTGCCGACATCCGGTGCGGGGACGTTGGTGGCCGAGTTCAGGAACCCGTGCCGGATCAGCTCCTGCGTGAAGCGGCGGGTGATCTTCTCCAGTTCCTCGGTGGTCCACTCGGACGGGTCGATCCGCAGTGCGCCCTTCGACCCGCCGAACGGCAGGTTCAGAAGCGCGCACTTGTAGGTCATCAGCGCGGCGAGCGCCTCGACCTCTTCCTGGTCGACATCGGTCGCATAGCGGATGCCGCCCTTCGCGGGGGCATGGTGCGTCGAATGACTGGCGCGCCAGCCGGTGAAGGTGAAGAGCCGGCCCCGCAGGCGCACGCCGAAACGGGTGACGTAGGTGGCGTTGCAGACGCGGATCTTTTCGGCAACGCCGTCCGGCAGATCAAGCCAGGCGGTCGCGTCGTCGAACATCGCGTTGACGTCGTCGAGGAAGCTGGGGCCGGTCATTCCGCTGCCTCCGCGGCCACCGGCGCACCGTAACCGCCACCGCCGGGTGTCTCCATCACGAAGCTGTCGCCCGCTTCGAGGGTCGCCACGTCGTTGCCCGAAAGGATCACCCTGCGGCCATCCCGGCGGACGACGTAGTTGAGCCCGATCTTGCCCGGCTGCCCGCCCGCCATGCCGTGCGGCGGCACCTCGCGGTGCGAGGACAGCACGGTGACCGTCATCGGTTCGAGGAAGCAGAGCCGCCGGACAATGCCGTCCCCGCCGCGGTGGCGCCCGCCGCCGCCCGATCCGCGGCGGATCGAGAACTCGTCGACCCGCACCGCAAAGCGGGATTCGAGCACCTCGGGGTCGGTCATGCGGGTATTCGTCATGTGGCTGTGCACGGCGCTGGTTCCGTCGAAGTCCTTGCCGGCCCCGGTGCCGCCGCAGATCGTCTCGTAGTTCTGCGACTCCTCGTTGCCGTAGACGAAGTTGTTCATCGTGCCCTGGCTGCCGGCGATCGTGCCCAGCGCGCCGTACAGGGTGTCGGCGATGGCCTGGCTGACCTCGGTGTTCCCCGAGATCACCGCCGCGGGATAGCGCGGGTTGATCATCGAGCCTTCGGGCGCGATCACGTCCAGCGGCTTGAGGCAGCCTTCGTTCATCGGGATGCTGGTGCCGACGAGGGTCCGGAACACGTAGAGCACCACCGCCTTGCAGATCGCGAGCGGCGCGTTGTAGTTCAGCCGGTCCTGCGGCGAGGTGCCGGTGAAGTCGATGGTCGCCCGCCGGGCGCTGCGGTTCACGCGGATCGCGACCTGGATGCGGGCACCGCTGTCCAGGGGATAGCTGAACGCGCAGTCGCGCAGGACGTCGAGCACGCGGCGCACCGATTCCTCGGCATTGGCCTGGACGTGGCCCATGTAGGCCTGGACGGTCTCGGGCCCGAACTGGGCCGTGATCCGCTGAAGCTCCTGCGCGCCGGTGGCGTTTGCCGCAATCTGCGCCTTCAGGTCGGCCAGGTTCTGGTCGATGTTCCGGCAGGGGTAGCGCCCCGAGGCCAAGAGCTCGCGGGTGGCCTCTTCGCGCAGCACGCCCGCTTCCACCAGAAGGAAGTTGTCGATCAGGACGCCTTCCTCGTCGATGTGGCTGCTGTCGGGCGGCGCCGAGCCCGGCGTCTTGCCGCCGATGTCGGCGTGGTGGCCGCGGGAGGCGACCGTATAGACGACCCGTTCCCCGGCGGCGTCGAAGACCGGCGTGATCACGGTGACGTCGGGAAGGTGCGTGCCGCCGTTGTAGGGGTTGTTCATCATGTAGACGTCACCCGGCCGCATCTTCCCCTTGTTCTGCCGCAGGACGGTGCGAACGCTTTCGGACATCGAGCCCAGGTGCACCGGGACGTGCGGGGCATTGGCCACAAGATCGCCGTTGCGGTCGAAGATCGCGCAGGAGAAGTCGAGCCGTTCCTTGATGTTGACCGAATAGGCGGTGTTGGCGAGCGTGGCGCCCATCTGGTCGGCGATCGACATGAAGAGGTTGTTGAAGACCTCAAGCATGACCGGATCGACGGCGGTGCCGATGGCCTCGGTGCGCTGCAGCGGCACGACGCGGCGCAGCAGGAGGTTGCCGCCCGGCAGGGCCTCGGCGCGCCAGCCCGGCGCCACGAAGTTGGTGCCCGTGCGTTCGGACAGGATCGCCGGCCCGTCCAGACGGTCGCCTGGCACCAGGCTGTTGCGGTCGACGAGCGGAACCTCCTCCCATTCGCCATCGACATGCACTCGGGCCGTGGCGGTCGGCGCCGGCTCTGCGATGCGGTCGGGCACGGTCGGGTCCTGATCGGTCGCGCCGATCGCTTCGGCGGTGATCAGTTCGATCACCAGGTCGTGCGTCTCTGGGACGAAGCCGAAGCGCTGCTTGTGCACGGCAGCAAAGTCGGCGGCCATCGCCTCGATGGCGCCGAAGGGAACCTCGAGCGTCTGGTGCGCGCCGGAGGTCCGAAGGAAGGCGCTGCCGACCACACGGATCGCGCCGTCCGGAACCCCCTGCCCGGCCACCTCGGCCCGGGCATCCGCGGCGATCCGGTCGAGATCGGCGCGCACGGCCTCGGCGTCATGCAGCGGACGGCCGACCTGGTGCTCGCGAATCGCGCGGATGTCGGCAAGGCCCATGCCGAAGGCCGACAGGACGCCGGCGAAGGGATGGATGAAGATGCTTTCCATCCCCAGCGCGTCCGCGACCTGGCAGGCATGCTGCCCCCCCGCACCGCCGAAGCAGTTGAGCGTGTAGCGGGTCACGTCGTAGCCGCGCTGGACCGAGATCTTCTTGATGGCGTTGGCCATGTTCTCGACCGCGATCCTGAGGAAGCCCTCGGCCAGCTGTTCGGGCGCGTGGGGCTCCTCGCCCATCTCGCGGGCGATGTCGGCGGCCATCTCGGCAAACTTGCGGCGTACCACATCCACGTCCAGCAACTGGTCGGCGTTCGGCCCGAAGACGCGCGGGAAGGACGCAGGCTGGATCCGGCCCAGAAGCACGTTGCAGTCGGTCACGGTCAGCGGGCCGCCGCGGCGGTAGCTGGCCGGACCCGGGTTCGCGCCGGCGCTTTCGGGGCCGACCTGCAACCGGCCGTCCGCGAATCGCAGGACCGAGCCGCCGCCCGCCGCGACGGTGTGGATCGCCATCATCGGCGCCCGCATGCGTACCCCGGCCACCTCGGTCTCGAAGCTGCGCTCGTAGCTGCCGGCATAGTGGCACACGTCGGTCGAGGTGCCGCCCATGTCGAAGCCGATCAGCCGGTCGAGCCCCGCCGCCTCGGCGGTGCGGACCATGCCGACCACCCCGCCCGCGGGGCCGGAGAGAATCGCGTCCTTGCCCTGGAACAGGCCGGCATCCGTGAGCCCGCCGTTCGACTGCATGAACATCAGGCTGTCGCAGCCCTTCGTGCCGGCTCCGAGCGCCGAGGCCACCTGCGAGACGTAGCGCCGAAGGATCGGCGACAGGTAGGCGTCGACGACGGTCGTGTCGCCGCGCGAGACAAGCTTGATGAGCGGACTGACCCTGTGGCTGAGCGAGATCTGCTGGAACCCGATCTCGCGCGCGATCTCGCCGATCGTCACCTCATGGTCATGGAACCGGTAGGCATGCATCAGTGCGACGGCGACCGACCGGTATCCGTCGGCGTAGGCACGCGCGAGGCCCGCGCGGACGGCGGCCACGTCCAGCGGCTGCACCACGCCGCCCTCGGCGTTCAGCCGTTCGGGCGCCTCCAGCACGTCGCTGTAGAGCAGTTCGGGCAGGCGGATGTGCAGGTCGAACAGGCTGGGCCGGTTCTGGTAGCCGATTCGCAGCAGGTCGCCGAGACCGCGGGTGATGACCAGCAGCGTGCGCTCGCCCTTGCGCTCGAGCAGCGCATTGGTCGCCACGGTGGTGCCCATCTTGACGGCGGCGATCCCCGATTCGGGCAGCGGATCGTCGGGACCGAGCCCCATGATCGTCCGGATGCCGTGTACCGCGGCATCGGCGTAGACTTCCGGGTTCTCCGACAGCAGCTTGTGCGTCACAAGCGTGCCATCGGGCCTGCGCGCAATGATGTCGGTGAACGTGCCGCCGCGATCCACCCAGAACTGCCACTTGCCGGCTTGGTTTTCCATGGCCCATCTCCGCCGCATTTCGTTGTTGCTTTGTTGGGATAATATTGACAAAGTGTCAACGTACTTTCGGCGATCGGTTCGTCGAAAGCGCGACCAACTGGGAGTTCACACATGATGAGAGCCGGAATTTTCCTTGCAGCAGCGATGGTTGTCGGAACCGCCGCCGCGGCAGAGTCGTGGGACATGCCGACGCCCTACGGCGACTCGACCTTCCACACGCAGAACATCAGGCAGTTCGCAGAAGAGGTGCAGGCCGCCACCAACGGCGCGATCAGCATCACCGTGCACTCGGCCGGCGCCCTCTTGCCGCACGGCGAGATCAAGAACGCCGTCCGCAGCCGCCAGGTGCCGATCGGCGAGTTCTTCCTGTCCAACATCTCGAACGAGGATCTGGCCTACGGCCTCGACAGCCAGCCCTTCGTCGCGACCAGCTACGACGACGCCCGCAAGCTGTGGGCCATCCAGGAGCCGGTGATCACCGAACTGCTGGCCCAGCAGAACCTGGTGCCGCTGTTCTCGGTCGCCTGGCCGCCGCAGGGTCTCTACACGAACGGCGAGATCAAGACCGTCGCCGACCTGAACGGCCTGCGCTTCCGCGCCTACAACGCGGCGCTTGAGGAATTCGCGGCGCTGGCCGGCGCGGCGCCGGTGCAGGTCGAGGCGGCGGACATCCCGCAGGCCTTCACCAGCGGACAGGTGCAGGCGATGATCACCTCGCCCTCGACCGGCGTCAGCTCGACCGCCTGGGACTTCGTGACCCACTACACGCCGATCAACGCCTGGGTGCCGAAGAACATCGTCGTGATCAACAAGGACGTCTTCGACGGCCTTGACGAGGCGACCCGAACCGCGCTGCTGGCTGCCGCCGATGCCGCCGAAACGCGCGGCTGGGAAATGTCGATCGCCGAGGCGACGGCGAAGACCGAGGAACTGGCGCAGAACGGGATCACCGTCTACGAACCGAGCGCGGAGCTGACCGCCGGCCTGCAGGAACTCGGCGCGAAGATGCTCGAGGCCTGGAACGCCAACGCCTCCGAGGAAGCCAAGCAGATTCTGGCGACCTATCTCAGCGAATAACAATGGCGACGGTGGCAGGTCCGCCTGCCACCGTTCCACGCCGGAACAGGGAGCGGAAAGGCAATGGCCATACTGGACAGACTATACCGACTGGGGGGCCGGATCGCTGGCCTGCTGATCATCCTGATCTGCGTACTGATATCGGCGCAGATCATCCTCAATACGGCGGGGCGCGTCGCGCCGGGCCTTCTGCCCTCGACAATTCCGTCCTACGCGAACTTCGCCGGCTACATGCTGGCCAGCGCCACGTTCCTTGCGCTGGCAGATACGCTGCGATCCGGGGGACATATCCGCGTCTCGCTTCTGACCAACCAGTTCTCGCAGCGCGGGCAGGTGGCAGCGGAAGCCCTGGTCCTGGCCATCGGTCTGGCCTTTACCGCCTTTGCCACCTGGTGGCTCGGGCATCTGGTCATGGAAAGCCGCCAGTTCGGCGACGTGTCCTCGGGCATCGTGCGCATCCCGCTCTGGATCCCGCAGTTGGTCATGACCGTCGGGATGGCGCTGCTGACCGTCGCGATCCTGCACACGCTCGTCGACCTTGCACGGCGGCGCGAACCCGTCCTTCCCTCTGCCGGCGATGTCTGACATGAGCGATCCTTTCATTGCCCTCATCCTTCTCGGGCTGCTGATCGCCCTGCTCGGCGCGGGCGTCTGGGTGGCGATGTCGCTGGCCATCGTCGGCGGCGTCGCGATGGCGGCCTTCTCCAACGCCCCGGTCGGGCCGCTTCTTGCCACGACGTTCTGGGGCCATTCGCACAGCTGGGCGCTGACGGCGCTGCCGCTGTTCATCCTGATGGGCGAGATCCTGTTGCGGTCACGGCTTGCGGCCGACATGTTCTCGGGGCTGGCCCCCTGGCTCGGCCGCGCCCCGGGAGGCCTGCTGCATGTCAACATCTTCGGCTGCGCCATCTTCGCCGCCGTTTCGGGTTCCTCGGCGGCAACGGCGGCCACGATCGGGCGGATGTCGGTGCCCGAGCTTACCCAGCGATCCTACCCCGACAGCCTGATCCTCGGCACGCTTGCGGGATCGGCGACGCTCGGCCTTCTGATCCCGCCGTCGATCATCCTGATCGTCTACGGCGTGGCGACCGAGCAGTCGATCGCCCGGCTCTTCGTTGCGGGCATCCTTCCGGGGCTGATGCTGGTCGTCCTGTTCGCCGGCTACGTCATGATCCGCGCCTGGCTGTCTCCCGGAATCATTCCCCCGGCCGAGCGGAGCTACACCTTCCGCGAGAAGATCCACGCGTCACGCAACCTCATCCCCGTGGCGCTTCTGATCGCGGGCGTGATCGGGTCGATCTACACCGGCCTTGCCTCGCCGACCGATGCTGCCGCGCTTGGCGTCGTGCTGTCGATCGTGCTGGCCTACGTGGCGGGCGGCTTCAACCTGTCGCTGATGCGCGAGGCGGTCATCTCGGCCACCCGGACCTCGTGCATGATCGCCTTCATCCTGATCGGTGCGGCGTTCCTGTCGGTCGCGATGGGCTTCACCGGGCTGCCGCGCAACCTGGCATCCTGGATCAGTGACCTCGGATTGTCGGCCGGGGCGCTTCTGTTCGCGCTTACGGTGTTCTTCGTCGTCCTCGGCTGTTTCCTTGACGGGATCTCGGTGGTCGTGCTGACGACCTCGATCGTCATGCCGATGGTGACAGCGGTCGGCATCGACCCTCTGTGGTTCGGCATCTACCTTGTGATCATCGTCGAGATGAGCCAGATCACCCCGCCGGTCGGGTTCAACCTGTTCGTCATTCAGGGCATGACGGGGCGGAACATCTTCACCGTGGCAGCGGCGGCCTTCCCGTTCTTCCTGCTGCTTCTGCTCGGCGTTGTCCTGATCACGGTCTTCCCCGAGATCGTCACGGCGCTTCCGTCGCTCATGGCCCGCTAGGGCCCTCGGGCAACCCTGAACCCGCCTCTCCTCCGGCGGCCCGGCACGACCGGGCCGCCGACGATCAGAGCGACGCGGCCGCCCTGCTCGCCTGGTCATACTGGCCCGACAAGGTCCGCAGGGCCGAGGCAATGTCGCGCAGGGCGTCACCCGAAAGGTCGAGATGCTGCAGGCCTTCAAGGAAGCACCTCTCGCGAACGACGCGATACCGCGAGCAGAGCGCCGCACCCGCGGTCGAGGTGCTGTAGAAGACTTCCTTGCCGCGCTTGTCCGATTCGAGAAGCCCCGCCTTCATGAGTTTGCGAAGCGCGTAGTTCACCGTATGCGTGTCCTCGATGTTCAGCATGAAGCAGATGTCGGACAGCCGCTTTTCGCGGCCGCGGTGATTGGTGTTGTGCAGGACGAGGATCTCGAGCGGTGTTAGCTCGGTGTTCCCGGCCGCGGACATGCAGCGGACCATCCATCGGCTGAAGGCGTTGTAGGCGATGATCATCCCGTACTCGACTTCGGAAGCCTCCCACCCCGGCCCTTCGGCCAGATGACGGGATGACACGATCTTGGGTTCTTCTTCCATACCAACGGTCCATGCACAAAGCGTTCAAAATGCGAGCAAAACGCTTGCAACAAGTAGTGATATTGCCGCCGTTTCGCAAGGAAGAAGGGTAAGCGCCTCAGCCTTCGCGCGTGATCGTGCCGGCGCGGCCAAGCGCCCGCCGTCAACCGAAAGGGCCTCGCGATGCGGCCCTGAGGCGGAAGGCCGCCGGTCGGAGAGACCGGCGTCGGCGCCGAATTGCCGGCTGCCGTCGAGACGCGGCTCGGCATCCCGCGGTATGCAGACCCGCGGCCGGGTATCCCCCGTGGCACGTACGCAATACCTTGAAGAGATTGCGATTTGTAACGCAAAACCGCTTGGAGACCCCGGGCGGCGACCTAGAATGTCACGCAACACTTGCGGGGAGTGCACAGTATGACCGGATTTCGCGGGTTCTGCGGAAGGCCCATCTGCGTGCGAAGCCTCCACGCGGCGGCTGGCATCGCCATGATGATGGCGCTGGGGTCCTGCGGTCTCAGCGGTGACCAGCCCGTGGGCTACCAGGCGCAGATCGCCGTGGCCGAGCAGATGCTGCAAAGCGGTCAGTTCGACCGCGGCTACCGCATTCTCGACGATGTCACGCGGCAGCAATCGTCGTCGGGTCCGGCGCAGCTCGCCCTGGGCGACGCCTACCTGCGCAGCCGGGCCTACCTCAAGGCTGAACTTGCCTACCGCCGCGCGTCCGAGACCGGCAAGAACGTCGATGGGCAGATCGGGCTGGGCCGTGTCGCCCTGGCCCGCAACGAGGCACAGGCGGCCCGCCAGCACTTCCAGGGTGTCCTTGCGCGGAACCCCCGCAGCCTGGCTGCGCTGAACGGAATGGGTGTCGCCTACGATCTTGAAGGCAACCACCTGATGGCGGCGGCCGAGTACCGCAAGGCCCTGGCGATCGACCCGGGATACAACCCTGCGCTGAACAACCTGGGGTTGTCACTTGCGCTGGCCGGAAACGGCGCCGAAGCCGCGCAGGTGCTGTCCGAGGTGGCGGCATCGCAGGTGAACGACGCCGTGCTCAGGCAGAACCTTGCGGTGGCCTACTTCGTCGCCGGGCGCGAACAGGACGGCCGCCGGCTTGCGACAACGGACATTTCCGGCCAGAGGGCCGACCTGCTGCGCAACGCCGTTCTCAGATATCGCCGTGCCCGGTCATGAAGAACATCAGCATCCGCAAGATGCGCCTGTTCCTGGCTGTGGTGGAGGAAAAAAGCTTCACCCGCGCCGCGCTGAAGATGCACATCAGCCAGCCCGCGGCCACGATCATCGTCAACCAGATCGAGGAAGAGGCGGGCGAGCCGCTGTTCCTGCGCCAAGGGGGCGCCCGCAAGGCCGAACTGTCGCCAAAGGGCCGCGTCGTTGCACAGACCTTCGCCCGGATTGTGACGGGGGTCGACGAGGAACTTGCGCGCATCACCGACAGCGACAACAACCGCCGCATCACCAAGCGGCTGCTGATCCAGTCGTCCTTCGCATCGGCGCACCCGGGGCTGCGACGCGGGTCTGGTCGACGGCGAGGTGGACCAGTCGCGTGCCGACTACGTCCAGATCGCGGGCCATTCCCTAGTGCTTGCCGCCCCCGAAGGCGTGGAGCCGAAGGCGACCGGCCG
>JALORM010000467.1 GCA_025458985.1 Paracoccaceae bacterium
GAGCGCCTCGGGACGCGACGGTTCGGTGCCGCCAAGACCCCCGCCCCGTGCCGAGGGCGATTGCTGGTAAAGCCAGGTCAGCACCTCGTCCTGCTTGGCAGCCTCGCCTTCGGGTTCGGGCAAGGGGCCGTTTGCCGCGGGTCCAAGCGCCATGCGCCAGCGGCGGGCAGCGTCGGTCATGCGCGTTCTCCCGTCGCTTGGGCCAGCCATGCACCCAGGCCCTGGGTGACAAGATCGTCCAGAACCTTGCGCAGGGCGGCCGCGTCGGCAGGGTCCAGCGTCGTCTCGGCCGGGCCCAAGGCGTGCCGGGTGGCCACATGGGTGGCAAGACGCGCTGTCTCTTGCGCGGTCAGGGTCGAGAAGGCCGCGCGCAGTTCGGGCAGCAGTTCCAGGAAAGCGGGCTCGTCGATCCGGGCAAGATGGGCGTCAACGGCGTCCATGACCGGGCCATTCCGGCAAAGGATTGCGGGGGCCGCGCGCAGGACCCCTGCCAGAAGCGCGCTGCGACCCTCGGGGGCACCCTGGACGCGGCCAGCCGGTCAAGCGCCGCGGCAAACCGACCGGCATCCAGCGCTTCTCCGCCCGGCCCCGCCAAGACTGCGTTTACCAGCCGCAAGGCGTCGATGGCCGATGGCAGATCGTCGGCGGGAAGGCCCGGAAGGCTGTCGATCAACCAGACCAACCGGTCGAAGGCCGCCGACACCAGCGCGCGGATGTCCAGCACGGCGGGCGCCCGCAACGGCCCGCGGGTCACGGCGACCAGGTTCAGCTGTCGAAGGGTTTCGGCCAGGGCAGAGGGATCGCGGGACAAGGCGATGTCCTGCGCCAGACGCCTGGCCAGTGGCATGAGTTCCCCGCCCAGCCCGGCCAGAAGCCCGCGCAGCAAGAGACGGCAGCGAAGCGGAAGGTCGCCGCGACGGGCCTCGGCCTCCAGCGTCTCATAGTCGAGCAAAAGCTGCGCCGCGCAGGCCGACGGAAGGGTGTCGCCCAGGGCGGCGCTTTCGATCAGGCGCGCCTCGACGCGCGCAGACCAGGCGACGGACCAGTGTTCGTGCAGATGCACCGGGTCGGGACCGGCCATGTAATCCGGACCAGAGGTCATCCTGGCGAAGCCCGTCTCAAGAATGGCCATCGCATGCAGAAAGGCCGAAGCGGCCCGGTGTGCAGGCTTGCGACGCACTTCCAGCCGCCGCTCTCGCGGTGTGCTGTCCGTGACCGCAAAGCGCAGCGCGGCGGCCCGGGACTGGGCGTCTGCGACCAGCGGCGGCAATCCGGCATTGCGGCAGACCTGCCCCAGACGGTCCCCGCGCAGGTAGCGGGCGAAGTCGGCGGTCCAGAGCGTTCGGTCCGACGCCTCGCCCTTCACCATTGCACTGGCGGCCGCGTCAAGCAGGTCCTGCCGCATCGGGCCGGGCCGACCGCGCAGGCGGGCAAGCCCCTCGGCCAGCCGCAGGCTTTCGACCAGGGTGGGGACCGGCTGCAGGTGCCCATCCTTGCGCAGGGCTTCGGCATGGCCGGAAATCAGCGCCAGCGCGGTCGCGCCCCAGGCAGGAGCGGCACCGGTGGCCTGCACCTCAGTCCAGAGCCGATCATAGTAGCCGGGCAAGGGCAGACCGGCTGCATAGCCGCCCAGTGCATCCAGCGCCGCAAAGCCGTAGCGCACAAGATACGAGGTTGCCGGTGCGCCCGGCGCGGCATCCTGCGTCACGGTCTCGGGGTCGCAGAGGACCGGCGCGTGATACCCGCCGACCACGACAACCACCCGGGGCGCTGCCCCGTCGCCAAGCGCCGCCCGCACATGCCTTGCCATATGCGCCTCGCGGCGGAGCGTCCGCGCATCCGGCGGCGCGGCCTGGCGCAGACCGGCACAATAGGCCCCCACATCGCGGAAGAATTCCTGCCAGTTGCCGGTGCCGAGGCGCGTCTCGAAGAGATGGTCCCAAAGGTCGTGCCCGTCTCGGCAGCCGGTGGCCTGGCACAGGGCGTCGATATAGTCACCGCTGGTGAAGGGCAGGTCGTCCTGCAACGGCTGGGCGATGGCTGGCGTGGGACCGTCCTGAAAGGTGCCGCTTGGCAGATCGATGAAGCGCAGCCGGGCCCCGGCCGCGCGCCCCGCCCGCAGCGCGACATACTCGGGCGAATGCGCGGTCAGGGGGTAGTGGCTGGCCGTGCGCAGCGTGGTTGCACCCTCGACCTCCGTGAGGGCGACGATCGCCACGGGCGGCCGGGTGCCGGGATCAAGGATGTTGTCAATGTGCCGGTCAAAGTCGTCCGGCCCCTCGACCAGAAGATGCGTGGGTGCGACATCCCGGATCAGCGCCTCCAGCGCCCAGGCGCAGGCTGGCGAATGGTGACGGACCGGCACGACCCAGAGGCCCCGCCCGGGCGAGAACAGTCGTTCCGCCGCCTGCCCCAGGTCCTTGCGGTCGGGGTCCTGCATGGCGACGCCTCAGGTCCCGTCGCAGAAGGCGGCCCAGGCACGGCTGGACCTGGCGCGAGGGCGGGCGACCTGATCGACATAGGCGCGCAGCTTCCGTCCATCCTCCGGGTCGTCCTTGAACACCACGCCGCGCAACTGCCCCGCGACATGCCGGGCCGTCAGCGGCCCGCCGTCCAGGTAGGCCGCGGCCAGGCTGGCGGCATGCACCGTGTTCACGGCTTCGGCGGTGGACATGATGCTGGATGGCTGGGCCACCCTGGGCCACCGTTTCCCCCTCCGCCGTCCGCCCGGTCCGAAGGTCACGGAAAACGGTGACCAGCACGTCCAGAACGTCCGGTGCAGGCGCCGGAATCGCGGGATGGTCGGCAAGCCGGTCCGCCAGTTGCCGCGCGATCAGCGCGCGTTCAAAGGCGGGATCTCGGATCGACTCGACCGTCTCGAAGTTGAACCGCCGCTTCAGCGCGCCCGACATCTCATGCGTGCCCCGGTCGCGCAGGTTCGCCGTGGCGATGACGTTGAACCCCGGCGCGGCGCGGACCTCGGTCCCTTCGCCAAGTTCGGGCACCGCCAGCGTGCGTTCGGACAGGATTGAGATTAGACTGTCCTGCACCTCGGGCGGGCAGCGGGTCAATTCCTCGATCCGGACGATCTGGCCGGTGCGCATCGCCGTCAGCACCGGCGAGGCGACCATCGCCCGCGCGCTTGGCCCCTCGGCCAGAAGCAGCGCATAGTTCCAGCCATAGCGCAGATGGTCCTCCACCACGCCGGCCGAGCCCTGGACAACCAGCCGCGACGTGCCGCAGATCGCGGCGGACAGAAGCTCGGACAGCATCGACTTTGCCGTGCCGGGTTCGCCCACCAGCAACAGCCCCTGCAACCCCATGACCGAGACGATGCAGCGGTCGACAAGCGCGTCGTCGCCCCAGAATTTCCGGGTCACCCCGCGCGCCTCGTCGCCGATGACGAAGGCCCGCACCGCCCGCGGCGACAGACGCCAGCCGGGCGGACGGGGACCGGGGTCGGAGGCCGCGAGGCGCGCCAGCTCCTCGGCAAATCGGATTTCGGCGGGCTGCTTCTGGACCTCGCCTACCATGGCGACCGCCGCTCCCACTCTGGATCGAACGCCCCCTTGGAGGCCGCCACATGATAGTCGTGCCAGCATTCGGCCAAGAGGACCGGCGGCACCTTGGACGGGGGCACCTCGCCGCCGGGCTTGCCGTCGCGGTCGCGCGCGAAGCGCAGGTCGTAGATCACGGCGGTCACGTTCTCTTCGGGCAGGCAGTTGCCCGAGAAGTTGATCGTCGCGATCAGGCCCGCCACCGGGAAACGGCGCAGGTAGTGGCCGAAGTGGCCACCGTCCTCGGCCGCGCCGCGATCATAGCCCAGCTTCTTTGCCAGGCCGCGCACCGTGAAGGTGTCAGTGACCCAGCCATTCCTGTCGGCGATGCTTTCGGCATCCACCGCCACCGGTCCCGGGGTCGCCCGACCGAACTGCGCAAAAAGCGGCTGGACCTCGTGGTCCTTGAGATGAGCCGACCACTCCTTATCCGCGGTCGGCCCGACAAGCATCGTATGGGCCAGCCGGATCCCTGCAAAGGCGGAGGGGTCGACGGCAGCATCGTCAACACCGATGAAGTCGCCTTCGGGCGTGGGGCGGAAGGCCGACGGGGTGTTTCCTTCTGCGTCCACCCCCAGCCAGACCAGTTGCTCGCAGGCCTTGCGCAGGACGGGATGGCCGAGGATGTCGCCCAGCCATTCGGCTGCCGACCAGACCCGACCCGAGCACATCGCGTCGAACAGCCGTTCCCGCTGGATCGACACGACTTGCGTCAGCGTCTTCTTGGCGTCGGCAAAGCTCGCCTTGGACTCGACCGTCGCCTCGTCCTCGCCCGCGGGCAGCGCCTTGACCGGGCGGCCGTCGG